>NZ_BAAGXZ010000011.1:0-129975 GCF_054779575.1 Glycomyces halotolerans | reverse complement strand
CTCATCACTTCAGTACCGGTCCCCGATCGAGTACGAACGACTACTGCATACACTTCAGACAACGTGAAATCGTGTCCCCATTCTTGGGGGAACTCCCGTTCGCCCTCTCCCAAGGCATCCCCCTGACCGAACTCCACGACCGCCTCACCGAGCGGACTGAACGTCCACAACTCCACCAACCCGAACGCGGGGCGCACCGACGGTGCGCCCCGCAACGCGTTCCCGACCCGAAAGGACCATCACCGCAATGACAACCGACAGCAACCGAGCCATCTGCCTCAAAGGCGGCCGGATCGTCGTCCGCGCCGAGGTCACCTTCCAGAACCTCCTAGACGCGATCTACACCGCCCCGGCCCACGAACTGGCCCGATGCTGGAAAGCGCTGCTTCGACAAGCTCTACGTCGACGCCGAATGCCCTGACAGCCCGGTCGTCGCCACCGCCGACCACAGCGCCGCTTACGCACCGCTGAGGAACTACTGCGAGCACACCACCATGCCCGGCAACAACAGAAAGAGCCGTGGCAGCCGCCACGGCTCTTCGCAGAGTGCCCGATGTTCAAACGAGCGTTCTATGGTCGGGCTGACAGTGTCCTGGTTCAGGACATAGGAAACGCATGTCTCGGGTCATAGGAAACGTCTCGGTCGTTTCCTGGGCATGTCGAAAGCCCGATTGATCATCACCGCTGTCATCCTCAAGGGCCGCTCCCAAGCCGAGGTCGCCCGCGACTACGGAGTCTCGCCCGGTTGGATGTCCAAGCTCATTGCCAGGTACCAGCGCGAAGGCGCCGCCGCGTTCAAGGCAAAATCCAAGCGCCCCAAGACATCACCGAACGCCACCAGCTCCGAGACGATCGAGCTCATCATCGAGCTGCGTGAGAAACTCACCACCGCCGGCCTCGACGCCGGGCCCCACACCATCGCCTGGCACCTCGAACACCACCACAAGGTCACCATCTCGACCGCCACCATCAGCCGCCACCTGACCCGGGCCGGCCTGGTCGAGCCAGCTCCCAAGAAGCGTCCCAAAAGCTCCTATATCCGCTTCGAAGCCGCCATGCCGAACGAGTGCTGGCAGGCCGACTTCACCCACTACCGCCTCGCTGGCGGCGCCGACACCGAGATCCTCACCTGGCTGGATGACTGCACTCGCTACGCCCTACCCGTTACCGCCCACGACCGGGTCACCGGCCCCGCCGTCCTAGCGGCCTTCCAGGCCGCCTACCAAGCCCACGGCATACCGGCCTCGACCCTGACCGACAACGGCCTGGTCTTCACCACCCGCCTCGCCGGCGGCCGAGGCGGCAAGAACGCCCTCGAAAGCGAGCTGGCCCGCCTCGGCGTGATCCAGAAAAACTCGAAACCCAACCGACCCACCACATGCGGGAAAGTCGAACGCTTCCAGCAGACCATGAAAAAGCACCTCGCCGCCGCCGACCCCCAGCCCACCGACCTCCACGGGCTCCAGGCCCTGATCGACGACTTCTGCAGCGAATACAACCATCACCGGCCCCACCGGTCGCTGCCCCACCGCGCGACGCCCGCCGCGGTCTACACCACCCGCCCCAAAGCCACACCCGGCAACGACCTCGAAACCGATCGCCACGACCGCGTCCGCACCGACGTCGTCGACAAAGCCGGATCAGTCACCCTGCGCCACAACGGGAAACTCCACCACATCGGCATCGGACGAACCTACGCACGAACCCGCGTCGTTCTCATCGTCCACGGCCTGGACATCAGGGTGGTCCACGCCCTCACCGGCGAACTGATCCGCCACCTCACCCTCGACCCGGACCGCGACTACCAGCCCACCGGCCGCCCCAAAGGACCCACACGCTGAAAACGACAAACGGCCCGAACCTTCGCAGGTTCGGACCATTTCCTATGTCCTGATACATCACACTGTCGGGCTGACAGGACTTGAACCTGCGACCCCTTGACCCCCAGTCAAGTGCGCTACCAAGCTGCGCCACAGCCCGTTGTGCCGCCTTGTCGGCGGCGGAGACAACTGTAGCCTATCGCCTCGGGTGGCGCCGAGGCGAGGTCCCCTCTGTGAGCGGGCCCGCTACTTGCGTTTGTTCTTCTTGCGTGGTTCGCGAGGTTTGACGCCGAGCTCGATCGGGGTGCCTCGGAATCCGAAGTCCTCGCGCAGGCGGCGCTGGACGTATTTGAGGTACTGCTTGTCGAGCTTGGCGGTGGTGAAGAGGACGAAGCGCGGTGGTTCGGTGTCGGCCTGGGTGGCGAAGAGGATCTTCGGGGCCTTGCCTGAGCGGACCGGGTGCGGGTGCGCCTGCTGGAGGGCGCTGATCCACTGGTTCAGTTCTCCGGTGGAGATGCGCTGGCCCCAGCCTTCGAGGGCCTCCCGGAGGGCCGGCGCGAGTTTGGAGACGGCGCGGCCGGTCAGGGCCGAGACGTTCACTCGCGGCGCCCACGAGACCTGTGCGAGTTCCCTGTCGATCTCTTTTTCGAGGTAGTAGCGGCGGTCGTCGTCCACCAGGTCCCATTTGTTGAAGGCGAGGACGAGAGCACGGCCGGATTCCACTACCTGGGTCAGGACGCGCTGGTCCTGCTCCGAGATCGGCTCTGAGGCGTCCAGGAGGACCACCGCGACTTCGGCGGCTTCGACGGCCGCCTCAGTGCGGAGGCTGGCGTAGTACTCGGTGCCGGAGGCGAACTTCACGCGTTTGCGGAGGCCGGCGGTGTCGACCAGGACCCATGTCTCGTCGTCGATCTCGACCAGCGAGTCGACGGGGTCGACGGTGGTGCCGGCCACGTTGTCGACCACGGCGCGGGCTTCGCCGGCGATGCGGTTCAGCAGGCTCGACTTGCCCACGTTCGGGCGGCCGACCAGCGCCACCCGCCGGGGGCCCCGCTCCTTCAGCTGCCCGGTCGGCTGTTCGGGGAAGGCCCACACGATCTGGTCCAGCAGGTCGCCCGAGCCGCGTCCGTGCAGGGCGGAGACGGCGTGCGGCTCGCCCAGCCCCAGGCGCCACAGGTCGGCCACGTCGGCCTCCTGGCGCTCGGAGTCGACCTTGTTCGCCACGAGGATGACCGGCTTCTTGGCCCGGTGCAGGATGCGCACCGCCGCCCCGTCGGCGTCGGTCACGCCCACCTTGCCGTCGACGACGAACACCACCACGTCGGCGGTGCGCATCGCCAGTTCGGCCTGCTGCGCGATCGCCCCGGCCATGCCTTCGGCGTCGGGATCCCAGCCGCCGGTGTCGATGAGGCTGAAGTCGCGGCCGGCCCATTCGGCGTCGTAGGCCACGCGGTCGCGCGTGACGCCCGGCTCGTCCTGGACGACGGCCGCACGACGGCCGAGGATGCGGTTGACCAGCGTCGACTTGCCCACGTTGGGGCGGCCGACGACGGCGACCGTCGGGACCGGGCCTCGCTCGACCTCATCGAGTTCGGCCCAGGTCGCTTCGTCAGTCATTGATGTCCCTGTTGTTCAGCAATGCCAAGATCTTCGCGACGACCTCCACGATCGGCAGCTCCGTGGAGTCGATGACCGTGGCGCCCTCGGGGGCCTCCAGCGGTTTCGTCGTCTTCGAGTCAGCCCCGTCGCGCCGCTCGATGTCGGCCTTCGTGGCGGACTCGTCAGCTCCGAGTTCGGCGGCGCGCCGCTTGGCGCGCTCGACCGGGTCGGCGGTGAGGTAGACCTTGACGTCGGCGTCGGGGGCGACGACCTCGACGATGTCGCGGCCTTCGACGACGATGCCCTTCTTCGCCTCGGCGATGATGCGCTGCTGCTCGGCCACGAGGTGCTTCCTGACCGTCTTGTTGCCGGCCACCGCCGAGACGGCCTTGGTGACGTCGTCGCCGCGGATGGCCAGGGTCGCGTCCTCGCCGTCGACGCGGGTGTAGGGGTCTTCGGGCGCGGTGCCGAACTCCAGCTTGGCGTTCTTGACCGTCTTGGTCACCTGCGCGGTCTGTGAGGGGTCGACGCCTGCCTTCAGCACCGCGAGCGTCGCGGCGCGGTACATCGCTCCCGTGTCGAGGTAGGCGGCGTCAATGGCGGTCGCGAGTGTCTTGGAGACGGTGGACTTCCCCGCCCCGGACGGGCCGTCGACGGCGACGACCGGTGCGCTCTTGGTGTGCTCAGGCACTGTCTCGCTCCGTTCTTCAACTGCAAACCACGCAAACCTACATCATGCCTGGATGGACCGATGTGGGTGTGCTTCGGGGCCGGCCGCGCAGGCCCCGGCCGCCCCGGTATCGACGTCTTTGATTATCTACGGCCTCAGGGCACGTCGACGACCTTCGCGCCCATCGGCCAGAGGGCCAGCGGGATCATCTTCCAGTTCGCGATCGCCAGCGGGATGCCGATGACGGTGACGGCCAGCGCCAGGCCGGTGACCAGGTGTTCGAGCGCGAGCCACCATCCGAACAGCACCACCCACAGGACGTTGCCGACCAGCGCCGCGACCCCCGATGAGGGGTCACGGACCGCCGTCCGCCCGAACGGCCACAGCGCGTAGCCGGCCAGGCGGAACGAGGCGATGCCGAAGGGGATCGTGATGATCAGGACGCAGGCGAGCACGCCCGCCAGGAAGTAGCCGATCGCCAGCCACAACCCCGACAGCACCAGCCAGATGACGTTCAGAATGGTTCGCACGTCGCCAGGGTAGCCCAGTTGCGCTCAGAGACCCACGTCTCGATAGAGCTGGCCGATCTCGTCGGGGCTGAGTCTGCGGACGGTGCCGGGTTTGAGGTTGCGCAGCTTGATCGGTCCGATCTCGGTGCGCACGAGGCGGGAGACCCGGTGGCCGACCTCGTCCAAGAGGCGCCTCACAATGTGCTTGCGTCCCTCGTGGATCGTGATCTCGATCAACGACTGGCCGGCGTGTTCGTCGATGATCTTGAGCTTGTCGGCCTTGGCTGGGCCGTCGTCGAGGTCGACGCCGGAGAGCAGGCGTTTGAAGGTGGCTTTGTCGAGGATGCCGGCGACCTGGGCGCGGTAGGTCTTGGGCAGGCCGTGCGAGGGGTGCATGATGCGGTTGGCCAGCTCGCCGTCGTTGGTGAGCAGCAGCAGGCCCTCGGAATCGGTGTCGAGCCGCCCGACGTGGAAGACGCGCTGGTCGATGCCGGTGGCGTATTCGGCCAGGGAGGTGCGGCCCTCTTCGTCGTCCATGGTCGAGACGACGCCGCGGGGCTTGTTGAGCGCGTAGTAGACGGTGTCGACGTCGGTGATCACCCGCTTGCCCGAGACGTGGACGACGTCGTGGCCGGGGTCGATGCGCTGGCCGAGCCGGGCGGGTTCGCCGTTGACCTTCACCTTGCCCCTGGCGATCAGGTCTTCGGCGGCCCGCCGGGAGGCGATCCCGGCTTGGGAGAGCACCTTCTGGAGGCGCACGCCCTCTGCTTCAGCTTTGTTCATCATCCTCGATATCCGTCATGTCGTCCGGCAGGAACGGCGCCAGCTCGGGGAGCTGGGCGACCGAGTCCAGGCCGAGTTTCTCCAAGAACAGGGTGGTGGTGCGGTACAGCGTCGCCGTGGAGTCGGGGTCGGAGCCGCATTCTTCGACCAGTCCGCGCGCCAGGAGCGTGCGGATGACCCCGTCGCAGTTGACGCCCCGGATCGCCGAGATGCGGCCCCTGGTGACCGGCTGCCGGTAGGCGACGACCGCGAGCGTCTCCAGGGCTGCTTTGGTCAGGCGGGCCGAAGCGCCGTCGGTGACGAACCGCTCCACGTATGCGGCGTAGTCGGCCCTGCTGTAGAACCGCCAGCCGCCGGCTTGGCGACGCAGGTCGAACCCGCGTCCGTCGCCAGTGTATTCGGCGCTCAGTCGGCCGAGTGTCTCACGGACCTCTGATAGTGGCCGCTCCAATACCGAGGAGAGGAACTCCTCGGCGAGCGGCTCCTCGGCGATCATGAGAATCGCTTCGAGGACGGCGCCGAGGTCGACGTCGTCGGGGACGGGGCTGGGCGCCTTCCGCGGTTCGGGCTCGGGTTCGGCCTGGGCCGGGACGTCGGCGACGGCCTGGGCGTATTCGTCGCGTTCGTCGGGCGGCTCGTCGGCCGGGGTGTCGGGCCGGGCGGTGGCGGGCCCGTCGTCGCGCTGCCACGGCGGGCGCCATTCGGCGACCTCGGTCTCGAGCGATTCGGGCTGGTCATTCATGTGGTGGTTCCTCCCCCGTCTGCGGTGCTCCCGCGTACTCGTCGACCTCGATGTCGGTGGCGGTCCCGGTGCCGCCGAGCCAGCGCACGGTCAGCTCGCCGAGCGCCTGCATCTGCTCGAAGCCGACCAGGGCCTCGCGGTACAGCTCGAGGAGGGCCAGGAAGCGGGCGACGACTTCGAGCCGGCTCTCGCAGTCGGAGACCAGCGCTCTGAAGGTGGCGGTCTGGACCCGTTGGAGGCGGCGGGACAGGATGACGGCGTGCTCGCGGACCGACACGCGTTGGGCGTGTACGTGGTCGGTGCCGACCTGCGGTGGCGGTTTCGGTTTCATGGCCTTGCCGGCCAGGCGCGCGAGGTCTTCGGGGCTGAGGTCGAGGACCAGTTCGGGCAGGAGGCCCTTGTAGCGGTCTTCGAGGCCGGCGGCGCGCGGCACGCGGGTGGAGGCGGTGGCGGCGAGGCCGGCGAGGTGGTCGGCGGCCTCTTTGTAGGCCTTGTACTGGAGGAGTCGGGCGAACAGGAGGTCGCGGGCTTCGAGGAGGGCGAGGTCCTCTTCGTCGTCGACGGAGGTGTTGGGGAGCAGCCGGGCGGTCTTGAGGTCCAGGAGGGTGGCGGCGACGAGGAGGAACTCGGAGGTCTCCTCGAGGTTCCAGGCCTCGTCGAGGGCGGTGACGTAGGCGATGAACTCGGAGGCGACCTGGTGGAGGGCGACTTCGGTGACGTCGAGCTTGTGCTTGCCGATGAGCTGCAGCAGCAGGTCGAAGGGGCCCTCGAAGTTGGCGAGCCGGACGTGGAAGCCGGTCTCGGTCCCTTCGGTCTCGGCGTCCCGCTGTTCGGGGGCGCGAGGTGGCTGCTGGTCGGTCACGCACGCAAGCTTAGACCGGTGCCCCCTGGTATGACTCAATTTGGGGTCGGCGGTCGTGACCTTGTCATTTGTCGGTGGCGGCGATGAGCTCGCGGGCGAGCTGCCGGTAGGCGCGCGCGCCGGAGGAGGCGGGGGCCCAGGTGGTGATCGGCTCGCCGGCGACGGTGGTCTCGGGGAACCGCACGGTGCGGGTGATGACGGTGGAGAAGACCTTGTCGCCGAAGGCTTCGGCGACTCGCTGGAGGACCTGCCGGGAGTGGGTGGTGCGCGAGTCGTACATGGTGGCGAGGATGCCGTCGAGTTCGAGGTCGTAGTTGAGCCGCTCGCGGACCTTGTCGATGGTGTCGAGGAGCAGGGCGACTCCGCGCAGGGAGAAGAATTCACACTCGAGGGGGACCAGGACGCTGTGGGCGGCGGTGAGCGCGTTGACCGTCAGCAGGCCGAGCGAGGGCTGGCAGTCGATGAGCACGTAGTCGAAGTCGGGGATGACCGGGCGGAGCACGCGGGCGAGGGTCTGCTCGCGGGCGACCTCGTTGACCAGTTGGATCTCGGCTGCCGACAGGTCGATGTTGGCCGGCAGGAGCCGCAGGCCGGCGACGTTGGTCTTCATCATGACGTCGTCGATGTCGACGTCCTCTTGCATCAAGAGGTTGTAGACGGTCAGGTCCAGCGTGTGCGGGTTGGTGCCGAAGCCGACCGACAGGGCCCCTTGGGGGTCGAAGTCGACCAGGAGGACTTTGCGGCCGTATTCGGCGAGCGCGGCGCCGAGGTTGATCGTCGTGGTGGTCTTGCCGACGCCGCCTTTCTGGTTGGCCATGGCGATGACGCGAGCGGGGCCGTGGCGCTCCAGCGGTTGGGGCTGGGGGATGTCGCGTTTGCCCGTGTAGGTCTCCGGGTCCGGTGAGGAGTAGTCACCGTCCGGTTCAGTGGACGGCACTTGCGCCGAGCGCAGAGCCGCCCACTTGTCATTGCTGTCCACACTGCTCATTTCTTCGCGCCTCCGGCTGCAAGGACGGCACCGGGTGCCGGGCGTCTGATCCGATTGCCTGTTACTGCGACTGTACGTCAGTGTATCGAGGCTGTCGACGGCTTGGGAGACTCCGCGGCGCCGGGGGTGAGTTCGCCCGCTCCGGCGCCGGGGCGCGGCCGGTTCACGCTTCGTTGAGCACTTGCGCCACAGGCGTGACCGGCAGGTGGTGGGTGAGCGCGACCGGTTCGTTGGTGACGTGTCCGGCGTGGGTGTTCAGGCCGAGCGCCAGAGCGGGGTCGGAGCGGAGCGCTTCGACCCAGCCGAGGTTGGCGAGCTTCATGACGTACGGCAGTGTGGCGTTGGTGAGCGCGTACGTGGAGGTGTTCGGGACCGCTCCGGGCATGTTGGCGACGCAGTAGAAGACTTTGCCGTCGTGGGTGAAGGCGGGGTCGTCGTGGGTGGTGGGCCGGGAGTGGGCGAAGCAGCCGCCTTGGTCGATCGCGATGTCGACCAGGACGGCGCCGTCCTTCATTTCGGCGAGGACGTCGTCGTCGACGACGGTGGGGGCCTTGGCTCCCGGGACGAGGACGGCGCCGATGACCAGGTCGGCCTCGCGGCAGGCGCGCCTGACTTCGAAGCGGTTGGAGACGATGGTGCGCAGGCGGCCTTGGTAGAGGTCGTCGGCGGTGTGCAGTTTGTCGATGTCGAGGTCGAGCAGTTCGACGTCGGCTCGCATGCCGACGGCGATGGCGGCGGCGTTCATGCCGGAGACGCCCGCGCCGATGATGACGACTTTGGCGGGGGTGGTGCCGGGCACGCCGCCCATGAGGGTGCCTCGGCCGCCTTCGGGGCGTTGGAGGTGGTAGGCGCCGGCTTGGACGGCGAGGCGTCCGGCGACTTCGCTCATGGGGGCCAGGAGCGGCAGGCGCCGGTCGCGGGTCTGGACGGTCTCGTAGGCGATGCCGGTGACGCGGCGTTCGAGGAGCGCCTCGGTGCATTCGGCGCCGGCGGCGAGGTGGAGATAGGTGAAGAGGGTCTGGCCGGGACGCATGCGGTGGTACTCGGCCTTGACGGGTTCTTTGACTTTGAGGACGAGATCGCCTGCGCCCCAGGTGGCGTCGGCGTCGGGGAGGATGGCCGCGCCGGCGTCGCGGTAGTCGTCGTCGGTGATGGCCGAGCCGAGCCCGGCGCCGGTCTCGACGGCGACGTCGTGGCCGGCGGCGGTCAGTTCGTGGACGCCCGCGGGCGTCAGGGCGACGCGGTACTCGTTGTTCTTGATCTCGCGGGGGACGGCGACTTTCACGGCACGGGTTCCTTCCGAAGCGTCGAGTCTGCCGGCCGGCCGGTTCTCGGCCGACACGGGCAGTCTATGTCTCGCCGGGCCCGGTTTCGTCGTTTTCCCTCGTGGGTCGCACGCACGCACCGGTCGGCGCCTTCGCCGATGATCGTAACGGTGCGGCGCCGGTTTTGGCTATGAGACTAACGACGTTTTTAGTGGGGGACCTTTACTTCGAAGTTTCGAGATGGAGTCGCGCCAGGTTCAGGGCGAGGGCGCAGACGCCGTTGCGGATCTGGCCGTCGGCGACGGCGGCGAGGGCCTTGTCGAGGTCCCACCAGACGAGTTCGATGTGGGTCTCCTCGTCGGTGCGCTCGTGGCGCTCGCGTTCGGGCACGTGGCTGAGGCCGGTGGCCAGGAAGTAGTGGATGACCTCGTTGGAGATTCCCGGGGTGGTGTAGAACTCGCCGAGCTTGACGAGCCGCTCGGCTCTGAGGTCGGCCTCCTCGGCCAGTTCGCGGGCGGCGCAGTCGGCCGGGTCTTCGCCTTCGATGTCGCGGATGCCGGCGGGAAGCTCCCAGAGGACCTCCTTGGCGGGGACCCGGTACTGGCGGATGAGTCCGACGCGGCCGGACTGGTCGAGCGGGACGGCCACGACCGCACCGCAGTGGTCGAGGAACTCGCGGCGGGCGGTGCCGCCGCCGGGCATCGACACGGTCTCGGCGATCAGGTCGTAGCACCAGCCGCGGTGGAGCTGTTCGGTTTCCTGGACACGGTATTCATGCACGGCGACCACACTAGCCCCGCAGCGGGGCCGGGGCCAGCGCGTGCCGGATTCGCCCCGGGGAGTTCACCGGTTCGGCTCACGCCTCGCCGGCGGCGTCCTTGAGTCGTTCGAGGATGCGGTCGATGAGCTCGCGTCCGGGGAGCGGGACGCCGGAGACGGCCGAGAGGAACAGGCCGTCGCCGACCAGGCGGATGATCTCGGCGGTGACCGGGTCGTCGAGCTGCTCGTGGATGGCCTGGGACCAGCCGTTGAAGATGAACAGGACGTCTTCTTTGGCGGTCTCGGAGAGTTCCCCTCTGCCGCGCAGGGCGGTGAACAGGGCCCACAGGCCGGCGGCGGATTCGGGCGAGTCGACTTCGGAGGCGCGCAGGAAGGCTTCGACGACGCCGGTGCGTTTGGCTTCGGCGATGCGGCGCTCTTCGACGAGGCGGTGGCGCCTGGCCAGGCCGTCGTAGAGGTCGGTCTTGGATTTGAAGTGGTAGAGCAGCCCGCCTTTGGAGACGCCGGCTTCGGCGGCGACCTTTTCGAGGGTGACGCCGGAGCTGCCTTCGTCGACGAGGATGCGCAGCAGCGCGTTGAGAATCCGATCACGAGTCGTGATTTCCGCTTGGCTCATCTGCCCTCCCGAGGGTTACTATACCGTCCGGACGGTACAGCGATGGCGCTCGCCGCCGGCTCGCGCTCCGCGAGTCCCGCCGAAGGAGAGGCACCCATGACGACACTGCGCACCCCGGCGCCGCGCCGCGCCCGCTTCACCGGCCGCCAGTGGGCCGCGCTGGCGGTCCTCGTGCTGCCGGTGCTGCTCATCTCGGTCGACATGACCGTCCTCGGCTTCGCGGTGCCGTTCCTGTCGGCCGACCTCTCCCCCAGCGCGGGCCAGCTGCTGTGGATCGTCGACGTCTACGGTTTCATGCTCGCCGGGCTCCTGGTGACCATGGGATCGATCGCCGACCGGATCGGGCGGCGCCGCCTGCTGGTGATCGGCGCGGGGGCGTTCGCGGCGGCCTCGGCGTTCGCCGCCTGGTCGCCGAGCGCCGAGGCGCTCATCGCGGCCCGGGCCCTCCTCGGGCTGGCCGGGGCGACGCTCATGCCGACGACGCTGGCCCTGCTGCGGAACATCTTCACCGACGAGCGGCAGCGGATGCTGGCGATCGCGATCTGGGGCGCGGGCTTCTCGGCGGGCATGTCCGCCGGTCCGATCCTCGGCGGCTGGATGCTCGAGCACTTCTGGTGGGGCTCGGTGTTCCTCATGGCCGTGCCGGTGACGGCGGTGGTGCTGGTGGCCGCGCCGTTCGTGCTGCCCGAGTCGCGCAACCCCGAGCCGGGCCCGCTGGATTGGCCGAGCGTCGGGTTGTCGTTCGCGACGATGTTCCCGTTCGTCTACGGGGTCAAGAGCCTCGCCGAGCACGGGGGCTCGTTCACCGCGATCGCCTCGGCCGCGGCAGGGCTGGCCTTCGCAGGGGTGTTCGTCGCCCGCCAGAGGCGCCTGGAGCATCCCTTGATCGATGTCGCGCTGTTCTCGCGCCGCCGGTTCAGCGCCTCGGTGCTGACCAACTTCACGGTCGTCTTCGCGCTGATCTCGGCGCTGTTCCTGCTGACGCAGTACCTGCAGCTGGTGCTGGGGCTCTCGCCGATGCGGGCGGGCCTGGTGCTGCTGCCGGGCATGGTCGCCGGAGTGGTGTCGGGCCTGGTCGCCGTCCGCCTGTCGGACCGGTTCGGGCTGGTGACGATCATCGTCGGGGGACTTTCACTGATCACCGTCGGGTTCACGGCGATCACCGGAGTCGGGGTCGATTCGGGAGTCGCGCTGTGCGCGACGGCGTTCGGGATCATCGGCCTGGGATCGGGTCTGGTGCAGACGGTGACGAACGCGGCGATCATGTCCGACGCGCCCAGTGAGCGGGCCGGGGCCGCCGCGGCGATCTCGGAGACCGGCTACGAGCTGGGCGGTGCGCTCGGTGTCGCGTTGCTCGGCAGTTTCGCGTCGGCGATCTACGTGAACCGCCTGGGCGGCGCCTTCGATCAGGGCGCATCGACGCTCGGCGAGGCGATGGAGACGGCGGCGGGCCTTCCGGGCGAGACCGGTGTGGCGCTGGTGGAGTCCGCTCAGGCCGCGTTCACCACGGGCCTGCGTGCGACGGCCGTGGTCGGCGTGGTCCTGCTGGCGACCGCCGCGGTCCTGGTGGGCCGCGCGCTGCGGTCCCGGGCGTGACGATTGCGGCGAAGGGCCCGGCGGAGCGTCGTCGCTCCGCCGGGCCCTTCCCGTCCTCGGGTCTTACACCAGCTGGTCGGCGGCCTGGCGCTTGAGCGCGGCCTCGATCAGTCCCGCGAACAGCGGGTGCGGCCGGGTCGGCCGCGACTTGAGCTCGGGGTGGGCCTGCGTGGCCACGAAGTACGGGTGCTGCTCCCGGTCGAGCTCGATGAACTCCACCAGCCGCCCGTCGGGCGAGAGACCGGAGATCACGAATCCGGCCTTGGTGAGCTGCTCGCGGTAGGCGTTGTTGATCTCGTAGCGGTGCCGATGGCGCTCGGAGACCTCGGTGGCCCCGTACGCCTCGGCCACGAGGGAGCCTTCGGCGAGCTCGGCCGGGTAGGCGCCCAGGCGCATGGTGCCGCCCATGTCGCCGTGCCCGGCGACGATGTCGGTCTGGTCGGCCATGGTGGAGACCACCGGGTGCTCGGCGTCGCCGTCGAACTCCTCGGAGTCGGCCCCGACCAGGCCGGCGATCTCACGCAGTCCCTCGATCGCCATGCACTGCAGGCCGAGGCACAGCCCGAGCGTCGGGATCTGGCGGGTGCGGGCGTGGGTGATCGCCTGGAGCTTGCCCTGCACGCCCCTCTCGCCGAAGCCGCCGGGAATGACCACGGCGTCGACTCCCGACAGTGCCTTGGCGGTGGACTCGGCGGTGCCGCAGGTGTCGGACACGACCCAGCGGATGTTGACCTTCGCGTGGTGGGCGAACCCCGCCGCGCTCAGCGCCTCGACGACCGACTTGTAGGCGTCGGGCAGCTCGACGTACTTGCCGACGATCGCGACCTCGATCGCCGACGACGGATTGTGGACCCGGTCGAGCAGGTCGTCCCAAGCCGTCCAGTCGACGTCCTTGAACGGCAGGTCGAGCTTGCGGACGACATAGGCGTCCAGGCCCTCGGTGTGGAGGGTCTTGGGGATCTCGTAGATCGACTTCGAGTCGGGGGCAGAGACCACCGCGGCGTCGTCGACGTCGCAGAACCCGGCGATCTTCTGCTTGAGCGAGTCGGGCACGGGCCGGTCGGAGCGGCACACGATCGCGTCGGGCTGGATGCCGATGCTGCGCAGCTGCGCGACCGAGTGCTGGGTCGGCTTGGTCTTCATCTCCGAGGAGGCGGCCAGGTACGGCACCAGGGAGACGTGGAGGAAGAAGCAGTTGTCGCGGCCGATGTCGTGCCGGTACTGGCGGATGGCCTCCAGGAACGGGAGCGACTCGATGTCGCCGACGGTGCCGCCCACTTCGGTGATGACGACGTCGGGCACCCGGCCGGTCTCCGGGTCCGGGTCGGCCATCGCCGCGACGCGGGCCTTGATCTCATTGGTGATGTGCGGGATGACCTGCACGGTGGCGCCCAGGTAGTCGCCTCGCCGCTCCTTGGCGATGACCTCGGAGTAGATCTGCCCGGTGGTGACGTTGGCGTGCTTGGAGAGGTTCCGGTCGAGGAAGCGCTCGTAGTTGCCGATGTCGAGATCGGTCTCGCCGCCGTCGTCGGTGACGAACACCTCGCCGTGCTCGTACGGGTTCATCGTGCCCGGGTCGATGTTGATGTACGGGTCGATCTTCTGCATCACCACGTACAGCCCGCGCGCGGTCAGCAGGTTTCCGAGGCTGGAGGCGGTCAGACCCTTACCGAGCGCGGAGGTGACCCCGCCGGTTACGAAGAGATGTCTCGTCGAACGGACCTGACCATTGACGGCGCTGGCCAAAGCGAACTCCCGTGGTTATCGTCTCGATCGTGCGGCAAGGTCGTGGCCCGGCCGCCGGTGGATCGCATCATCCACGGGATTCCACACTAACACTTTGCGCGCTGTTCGCCTCGTCGACCCACGACGGCGCGTCGACGATCATGGCCGAGTACTGGCCGTCCTTGACGTGGGCGCGGGCGAGCACGCGGTGGCTCATGATGACCGCCAAGGGCACCATGACCGCCAGGGCCGAGCCGAGACTCATCAGGCCTCGGCCGAGCAGGAGCCCGGAGATCGACGAGCCGACCACGGCGGCCGAGAAGGCCGCGCGCAGCGGCGGGTAGAGGCCGAAGGCCCGGCGCAGGCCGCCGCCGGGCCGCAGCAGCACCAGCCAGCAGTAGAGCCCGGCGAGGACGGTCAGGACGGTCAGCGGCGAGGTGAACACCGCGACGATGTTGGACCCGACGCCGGCCCCGATGACGCCGGTGGTCTCGCCGATCAGCTCGGCGAGGAACTCCCCGAGCGCGCCGCGCTCGGCCCTGGGGCGCTGGTAGTCGACCCAGGACAGCCCCAGCAGGACCGCGGCGCCGGCGATGACGGACCAGGCCAGTCGCGCGAAGGTGACCCAGCCGCCGGTCGCGAGCGCGGCGGCCAGGCAGGTGCCGACCGTGAGGGCGACGGCGGCGGGGACGGAGTCGCCGAGGAAGTTCAGCGACACGACCAGCACGCCGATGCAGCCGATGCCGGCCATGACCGGGGCTTGGAAGCGGCGCGGCAGCGGCCAGGCCGCCGCGGCGGCCAAGAGCCACAGGGACGCGATGAACATGCCGGTCGCGACCGGGCCGAGCTCGCCGGAGGCCGAGTCGGCCACGGTGTAGTCGCCCAGTAGCGTCCCCAGTGGAGCCGAGGCGTGGATGAGCATGGCCAGCGTGGTGACGATGAGGCCGAAGGCCGAGACGGTGATCATGAGGGCGGCGGGACTGTGCCGGCGCGGCAGGATGATCGCCGCGACGGCGCACACGAGGCTGATGGCCAGCGCGGTCGCCGGGCCGACGATGCCGGGGTGGGAGGCGTTCCACCAGCCGAAGAAGTCGGCGAGGATCCCGGCGGCGACGAACAGGGCGCATACGAGCGCGATGACGATGTTGGCGCGCATGAGCCACAGCGGCGGTGGTTTGACGCCGGGTTGGCCGGCGTGGCGCAGCAGGTGCAGCAGGGGCCATGCCACCACGGTGAGGGCGATGAACAGCAGTACCTGGAGCCACTGCGTGGCCGGGGCGGCGGTGTCGGCGGCCAGGAGGCGGGTGTCGGTGTCGTCGAAGACCGCCTGCCGCTGCTCGAAGGACAGGTTGTCGTGTGCGGCTCCGGCCGAGACGCCGGTGACCGTCTCCGGCAGCGGGGCGCCCAGGAGCGTCAGGATGGTGGCGCTCAGGTCGGTGAGCCGCAGGTAGCCGGGCCGCTCGGAGGGCAGGTCGAGGAGGTTGTGTCCGTCGTCGCCGCCGAAGTTCGCGATGGCGGCGAGCAGCCGGTTGGGTTCGGCGTTCTGGCTGATGCCGGTGACGATGATCGCCGAGTCGGGGCCGCGGGCCTGGTCGAGGCGGCCGACAATCGAGTCGAGGACGGCCAGTGCGGCCTGCCGGGGGCCTTCGGCGGTCGGCAGGACGCCGCCGTCGACGACGGTGAGCGGGCATTCGGTCAGGGCGTCCGGCAGTCGCTCTTCGCCGGGCATCAGCGAGTAGTAGTCGGAGACGCGTCCGACGGAGTTGGCGGTGGCGTAGGCGGCGCCGGGTCCGATGGCCGCGGCGCACGAGGTGCCGGCGGCGAGCGTGCCGACCTCGGTGCCCTGGTCGAGGTCGCGGTTGAGCTCGACGAGCTGGGTGAGGTCGTCGACGGCGGCGTCGGTGTCGTCGGCGGTGATGCGGTCTTCGGGCACCGGGCCGCAGTCGGCGGCGTCGCCGAAGGCGGTGCTGACGGCGGGCGCGCCGGCCGAGAGGGTGAGCCAGCCGTCGAGGGTGCAGGTGAAGTTCCGGGCGGAGTTGGTGTTGAGTTCGGCGACCGACCCGTCGGAGGCGAGCGCACTGAGGTTCGGTGTGGTCTCTTCGTCGATGTCGCTCCAGGTCAGGCCGCCGACGCCGACGACGATGACCGAGGACACGGTGTCGGGGACGCGTTCGCCGGCCGGTTCGGGGAGGATGTGCCAGGCGGCGATGACGGCGAGGAGTGCGACGGCGGCCCAGGCGGCGATGGTGGCGCGGTGGCGGGCGACGGACCTGCGGAAGCGGCGGACGAAGCGTCCGAGTGCGAACGTCTCAAGCACGAGCGGACTATCTTCCCGTCAGTTCGAGGTAGAGCGCGTCGAGGGTGTCGACCATCTGCTCTTCGTCGGGCCAGGTGGCGGCCTTGGCGCGTCCGGCTTCGGCGAGTTCGTTCAGGCGCGCCGGTGCGGCGATGAGGTCGCGGACGGCCGATGCCAGGGCGCGGGCGTCGCCGACGTCGAACAGGACCGCGGCGTCGCCGACGAGCCCGGGGATGCCGCCGGTGCGGGTGGCGACCAATGGGACTCCGGATTGGAGCGCCTCTTGGGCGAACAGCTGGCGGGCCTCCCATTCGCTGGTGACGACCGCGAGGTCGGCCGCGGCGAGGAGGTCGCCGACGTCGGTGCGGTGGCCGAGCAGGCGCACGTCGACGCCGGCGGCGTCGATGAGCTGTTCGAGGCGGAGCCGTTCGGGACCGTCGCCGGCGATGGCGACCACCGGTGCCGGCACCAGGTCGCTCCAGCGCTGTGCTGCGGCGATGAGGGTGTCGTAGTCCTTCTGGCGGTGGAGGCGGCCGACCGAGAGGATCAGCGGCCGGTCGCCGAGGGCGAGCTCGTCGCGGATGGCGGCGGAGTCGCCGGTGGGGCGGCGCGGCGGAGCGGCCACGGGCGCGAGGCGGGCGTCGGCGGCGCCGAGCGCCATGAGGTGCTCGTGCAGGTCCGAGGAGGCGGCGAGGGCGACGTCGACGCCGCGCGCGAGCCGCTTCTCGATCTGGTCGGAGAGTTTGCGTTTGACCCCGGAGGTGATCAGCTGGTTGTGCCAGGTGGTGACCAGCGACGCGCCGCTCGGCTTGGCCGCCAGCGCGGTGATGCCGGCGGTGAGCCCGTGGGCGTGGACGAGGTCGACGCCGCGTCCGGTGGCGCCGCGCAGGGCGCGGCGGGCGGCGAGCCAGGCGGCCGGGAGTTCCGGTGACGGCTTGGCGGTGATCGGGGCGGGGGCGAAGCGCGCGCCTCTGGCGCGGAAGCCGAAGCGCTCTTCGGTCTCGGGCGGGCCGACGACGAGCACGGCGTCGCCGCGGTCGACCAGGCCGGCGGCCAGCGAGGCGACGTGGGTGCCGATGCCTCCGGTCGAGGGGCCCAGCACCAGTGCGATGCGTCGGTGGCTCACTGGTCTTCTCCGCTCTCTGCTTCCGGTTCTTCGGTCGGTCGTATTGTGCCAGTCTTGCGTCGCACGGCTCCCAGTATGTCGCGCCGGTCGATCAGTGCGGCCAACCCAACGTAGACCAGCGCGGCGACGGCGCCGGCCGCGAGGCCCTCGGCGAGTGCGCCCGAGACGGTGCCGACGGGCCCCCACCAGGCGATGAGGCCCCGGGCGGAGGCGACGGCCGCGGCGGTGGCGATGAGCGTGGCGGCCAGCGCCCGTCCCATGCCGTCCAGGCTCGCCGCTCCGGTGCGTGCGGCGACGACGGCGGTCAAGGCGACGCCGATGACGGTCATGCCGATCGACCAGGCGATCGCGAGGGCGACGGTGCGGTTGTCGACGTCGATGACCGCCGAGAGGATGACGGCGCTGACGGCGGCGGCGGCCCAGCCGGCGGCGGTCGCGGCGGCGGCGGCGTAGGCGCGTCCGACCGCGTAGAGGCCGCGGGAGTAGACGGCGAACATGGAGTAGCCGAACAGGCCGAAGGCGAGTCCGGCGAGAGTGGCGCTGATCTGGCCGTCGGGGGCGTCGTTCTGGACGATCTCGAGGACGCCGGCGATCGGGTCGGCGACGCCGGCGAGGGCGGTGACGCCGAGTCCGGAGAGCACGAGGACGCCGCGGCCGGTGGAGGCGAGGCCGCGCTGGTAGGCGCGGGTCTGGCCGAGCGCGTGGGTCTCGGAGAGGTTCGGGAAGGCCGCGGTCGCCAGGGGCACGGCCAGGATGGCCCAGGGCAGGAGGAAGAACGTCTGGGCGACGGTGAAGACGACCGCCGGGCCGTCGCCGGCGTCGTTGGCGAGCCGGAGCAGTACGAACTGGCACAGCTGCTGGGCGCCGAGCGTGATGACGCCGGCGAGGGTGAGGGCCCTGACGCTGCCGGAGATCTCGGTGTCGAACCGCCAGGTGGGGCGCAGTCGCAGTCCGAGGCGGCTGAGCGGGATGAACAGGCATCCGGCGAGGACGGCGACGCCGAGCGTGGTGCCGCCGGCCAGCAGCCACAGTTCGCCCTGGGTGACCGCCGCGGCGTCGGATTCGCCGCCGGAGACGGCGGCGTAGACGATGTAGACGCCGATCATGGTGATGCTGGAGAGCAGGGGCGCGATCGCCGGCCAGGCGAAGCGGCGGTGCGCTTGGAGGACGCCGGTGAGGACGACGGCGATGCCGTACAGCGGCAGCTGCGGGGCGAACAGGATGAGCATCTCGGCGCCGGCGTCGACTGTGGCGGCGGAGACGTTGTCGGTGAGGACCAGTTCGACCAGGGGCCGGGCGAACAGGGCCGCGGCGGCGGCGATCGGGACGAGCGCGGTGAGCGCCCAGGTGAGCAGCCCTGAGGCGATCCTGTCGACCTGGCCGGCGTCGTGGCGGGCGAGCGGGCCCGACAGCAGCGGCACGGCCAGGGCCGCAAGCGCCCCTCCGGCGACGAGTTCGAAGATGAGGTTGGGTATGGCGTTGGCGCTCTGGTAGGCGGTGCCGAGGGAGAAGTACCCTACCGCCCAGGTGAACACCAGGATCCGGCCGAACCCGGCCAGGCGGGAGCCTATGGTGATCGCACCGATCAGGGTGGCGGCACGACCGACTTCGCGTCGGGTGTCGGTCACGCCTGGTTCCGGCCCAGTTCGTCCAGTTCGCGGAGCACCGGCGTTTCGGCGATGACCTTGGTGAAGGAGACTCGTTCGCTGGCGCCGATGAGGGCGACGAGTCCGGCGAGGGCCACGTGGCGGCCCACCGGGCCGGTGCGGGCGATGTAGGACAGGCCGAGGAGGGCGCCGAGCGCGTTGGCGCCGCAGTCGCCGAGCATGGTCTTGCCGTCGAGGTCCTCTCCCATGGCCGCGGCGGCGGCCGAGGAGACGGCCACGGCGGTGCCGGCGCCGCCGGCGGCGGTGGGGCGGGCGCCGTCCTTCGGCGGGCGCGACAGCGGCGCGGACAGCAGGCTGACGACTTTGAGGGCGCGGCCGGGGCGCAGGTCGAACAGGTTGATGAGGTTGGCGGTCCCGGCGACGACGCCGCCGGCGACGCCGATGTTCCACAGCCGGGAGGCTCGGCTCCGGTGCTGTTCGCCTGAGGCAGCGTCGATCATGGCGGCGGAGGCGATGCCGGCGGTGCCGATGCCGAGGATCTTGACCAGCCCCGCGGAGACGCGGCCCTTCGTCAGGGCGCGGAGGTGTCCTTTGAAGCCTTTGGCCTTCTCCCCTTTGGCGTCGGCCAAGTCGTCGTAGAGCCCGAGCGCTCCTCCGGCCAGTCCGGCGGTGGCCGCGGCGGCGGCGTAGGCCGGTGAGTTCGCTCCCGCGACGGCGGCGACGGTGGCGCCGACGGTGACACCGGGGCCTTCGGCCAGGCTCACGGTGTCGCCCTTGTGGTTGACCCGTTCGAGGTCGGTGGACCATTTGGACCGGCGGACGGCGCTGATGGCGGCGAGCGTGCCGCCGGCGGCCAAGCCGCCGAGGAACGCCCGGCCGGCTGCGCGGGAAAGCTGGCTCATGGGCGGAATCCTAGGCCGCCTCGGGCAGCAGGCCTTCAGCGCCCTCCCCGGTGCCGAGGTGGTGGACGGTGCCGTCGTTCATCAGTTCGGTGAGGGCGATCACGGCGGCGATCTGGCCCTGCGGGGAGTTGGCGTTGTCGACCGTGGCGATGGTGACCTCGGTTTCCTCCGAGCGCAGCGTCGCGATCGGGTTGCCGTCGCCGACCGAGGAGGTGGTGGCGTACACCGACGGGTCGTCGACGGCGAAGGCGCCGGCGATGGTGACGACTCCGGCGTTGCGGGCCTCGGATTCGGAGTCGGCGGCGGCGCTCGTGCCGACGAGGACGACGCCGTCGGCCACGCCGGTGGGCTCGGTCTCGACGGTGAGCATGCCGAGGTCTTCGAGTCCGGTGGTGACGCGGGTGATGTCGCCGGCGTCGGTCTCGACCGGCTGGCCCTCGAAGCTGCCGGTGGTGACGGCGGCGAGGACGGCGCTCATGGCGGCGACGCCGTCGTAGGTGACCGGCGCTTCGATGGTGTCGGGCGTGACGCCGTCAACGAGGTCGGCGAGCTGGTCGCTGTTGGCCGGGTCGAGGAAGTCGTCGAGGACGGTGATGCGCCCGGTGATGTTCGCGTCGGCGTAGCCGAGCATCTGCTCGACGCTGTCGACCACGGCCGAGTCGACGCCGGGCAGGGCGACGATGAGGATGCTCCGCTCGGTGAGCTTGCCGTCGAGGTGGGAGGGGGCGATCGCGGAGGCGAAGGACTGGTCGTCGTTGAGCTCTTCCTCCAGCTCCGTGATCTCGGCGCGGAGCGCTTCGTTGTTGTCGCGGAGGTTCTGGCTGGTCGCCTCGAGCGCGTCGATGGCGGGGCCGTTGAGGGCGGCGGTCCCGAGGATGAGCCCGACGGTGAGGGCGAGGAACACCGCGGTGAGGCTGACGAGATGGTAGCGGAAGTTGATCACGAGAAGAGCCTTTGAATCTGGAAGAGCAGCCCGTCCCACCAGTCGGCGATGACGTCGACGAAGGAGCGGCCGACGGTGGAGATGGCGATGGCGGTGGCCATGGCGGCGAGCGCCGACACGATGAGCAGGAGCAGGGCGGACACGGACATGTCCTGGCGGTAGAGGCGCGAGACGCCTTTGGCGTCGACGAGTTTGCCGCCGACGCGCAGGCGGGTCAGGAAGGTCGAGGCCATGCCGCCGCGGCCCTTGTCGAGGAACTCGACCATGGTGACGTGGGTGCCGACCGCGCAGATGAGCGAGGCGCCCTTCTCGTCGGCCAGGAGCATGGCGATGTCCTCGGAGGTGGCCGCGGCCGGGAACGGGATGGCGGGGACGCCGAGCTTCTCCATGCGCTCCATGCCGGGGGCGCGCCCGTCGGCGTAGGCGTGGACGACGATCTCGGCGCCGCAGCGCAGCGCGTCGTCGGAGACCGAGTCCATGTCGCCGACGATCATGTCGGGCGTGTAGCCGGCCTCCAGGAGCGCATCGGCGCCGCCGTCGACGCCGACCAGGACGGGCTTGAACTCGCGGATGTAGGGCCGCAGGACGTCGATGTCCTCCTTGTAGTTGTACCCGCGGATGACGACCAGGGCGTGGCGGCCGTTGAAGTCGGTCGCGACGTCGGGAACGCCGACGCCGTCGAGCAGCAGGTCGCGCTCGCGTTTGAGGTATTCCATGGTGTTGGCCGCGAAGGCCTCGAGCTGGACCGACAGCCCTTCGCGGGCGGCCTCCATGTCGG
Source organism: Glycomyces halotolerans (assembly GCF_054779575.1). NCBI lineage: Bacteria > Bacillati > Actinomycetota > Actinomycetes > Glycomycetales > Glycomycetaceae > Glycomyces > Glycomyces halotolerans. The sequence continues at coordinate 108,368 of NZ_BAAGXZ010000011.1, read as the reverse complement.
CGGCGACCGACTCCTCGGACTGCAGGATGCCTTCGGCGATCTCCTCGCCGCCGAGGAAGACCTTGTTGCCCTCGACGCCGACGGTCTTGCCTTCGCGGACCCGGTCGAAGATCTCGTCGCCGACGCCGTCGATGAGGACGATGCCGGATTCGACCAGGACCTCCGGTCCGAGGTTCGGGTAGCGGCCCGAGATCGACTTGGCGGCGTTGACCACGGCGGCCACGCCGGTGGCCACGAGGGCGTCGGCGGCGACGCGGTCGAGGTCGACGTGGTCGATCACGGCGATGTCGCCGGGTTCGAGACGGCCGGAGAGCCGTTTCGTCCGGCGGTCGAGACGAACGGTCCCGACCAGCCGGCCGTTCCCGGAGTCGTCCTCCGGGTTACGGCCGGGCAAACGCAAGCTAGGTACACGCATCGTGCATCATCATGCCATTCGACCGCCGGTGCGAGGCAGCGGCGCGCCGCTCCGGCGGAGGTGAGGCTACGACTTCATTTTGGCGGCCTCTGCCAGCAGTTCTTCGGCGTGGGCCACCCCCAGGTGGGAGTCGGGCATGCCGGCGAGCATGCGAGCAAGCTCACGTGCCCGCTCGGCGTCGTCGACGACGCGGACGCCCGAGACGGTGACCGACCCGCTGGTGTCCTTGCTGACGACCAGGTGCCGGTCGGCGAACGCCGCGACCTGCGGCAGGTGGGTGACCACGAGCACCTGGTAGCGGCGGGCGAGCTTGGCCAGGCAGCGACCGATCTCCACGGCCGCGCGGCCGCCGACACCGGCGTCGACCTCGTCGAACACCAGTACGGGAGGCCCGCCGATGCCGGCGAAGACCACTTCGATCGCCAGCATCACGCGCGACAGCTCGCCGCCGGAGGCGCCTTTGTGCAGCGCGGCCGGGAGGGCGCCCGGGTGGGGTCGCAGCTGCAGCTCCACGTCGTCGGCGCCGTCCTCGGTGGCCCCGGACACGGCCGTGTCGACCGCCAGGTCAACTCCCCCGCGCCCGGCCGGGCGCGGCTCGACGGCGGCGGTGACTTCGGCGTGCGGCATGGCCAGGCCCTTGAGTTCGGCCGAGACGGCCTCGGAGAAGCGCTCGGCGGCGCTCTTGCGCGAGGCGCGCAGCTGGGAGGCCAGTTCCGCGGCGCGTGCCTGGAGATCGGCGTGGCGCGACTCGAGTTCGGTGACGCGCTCGTCGGAGACGTCGAGCTCGCTCAGCCGCTTGCGGGCGTTCTCGGCCCAGGCCAGGACCCCGGGCAGGTCCTCGGCGTACTTGCGGTACAGGGACTTCAGGGCCGCCTGGCGCTGGTAGATCTCCTCCAGGCGCGACGGGTCGGCGTCGAGCTCCTCGAGGTAGCGCGACAGGTCGACGGCGGCCTCGGACAGCAGCGCGGCGGCCTCGCCGAGTCGATCGGCGAACTCGCCGATCTTGGCGTCGGCGGCGGCGTCGTGCTCGAGGGCGCGGTTGGCCGATCCGACGGTGTCGACCGCTCCCCCGTCGCCGGTGGTCGGGTCGCCGGTCAGCGCGGTGTGCGCGGCCGTGGCGGCCTGCCGCAGGGTCTCGGAGTTCTCCAGTCGGCGGGCCTCGGCGGCCAGTTCGGCGTCCTCGCCCTCCTGCGGGTCGACGGCGGTGATCTCCTCGAGGCCGAGGCGGAGCATGTCGGCCTCGCGGGCCATGTCGCGGGCGCTGGTGCGCAGCCGCGACAGCTCGGCGGCGCATTCGCCGAGCTCGCGGAAGACGGATCGGTAGTCGTCGAGGATCTTGGCGTGGTCGGCTCCGGCGAAGCGGTCGAGCGCGGCCCGCTGCTCGGCCGGCTGGAGCAGCCGCATCTGATCGGACTGGCCGTGGACCGAGATCGCCAGTTCGCCCAGTTCGGACAGGACGCCGACCGGCGCGGCGCGGCCGCCGACCCAGGCTTTGGAGCGGCCTTCGGAGGAGACGGTGCGCGAGAGCAGCAGCTCCCCGTCGTCGAGGTCGGCGCCGGCCTCCACGGCGCGCTCGCGCAGTTCGTGGGCGCCGTCGGACACCAGGAAGCGGCCCTCCACAAGGGCCTTCTCCCTCCCGATGGGGGCCCGGGAGGCCCTGCCGCCGAAGAGCAGGCCGAGACCGGCGACGACCATGGTCTTCCCAGCGCCGGTCTCGCCGGTGATGCAGGTGAGGCCGGGTGCAAGCGGAAGCGTGGCGTCAGCGATCACGCCCAGGTTCTGGATGCGAAGCTCGTCCAACACGCTCCCGAGCCTATCGGGTCGTCCCGACAAGCGTGGGGTGAGATGCGGCCGGGAGGCCCGTGTCTCCGGCACGCGGACCGCAACTCGTTCCGGACCGCAAGCGGCGCTTCGTTACTCCTAAATCCGGCCGTGGCGCCAGCCGTCGACCGGCAACGAGAGTTTGGTGACCAGGCGGGAGGAGAAGGACCGCTCGGACATGCGCACGAGTTTGACCGGGCGCTCCGACCGCCGGATGGTGACGGTGGACCCGGCGGTGAGCTCGGCGACGGGCTTGCCGTCGGTGATCAATGATCCGGCCGTGCCGGCCGATTCGACGCCGATGCGGATCTGGGAGGACGAATGGATCACCATCGGCTTGGCGAACAGCGCGTGCGCGTTCATGGGGACGACCAGCAGGGCGTCCACATCGGGCCACACGACCGGACCGCCGGACGACAGGGCGTGCGCGGTCGAGCCGGTCGGCGTGGCGCACAGGATCCCGTCGCAGCCGTAGCGGGCGATGCGGGAGCCGTCGATCTCGACGAAGACCTCCAGCATCCGGGCCGGTTCGGCCTTCTCCACGGCGATGTCGTTGAACGCCCACGAGGAGGTGGTGGAGCCGTCGGCGTCGGTGGACTCCACGGTGATGGTGGTGCGCTCCTCGACGGCGTAGTCGCCCTCCAGGAGGCGGGAGACGACCGTGTCGAGCTCGCCGGTCTCGGCTTCGGCGAGGAAGCCGACCCGGCCGAAGTTGACGCCCAGCAGCGGCACATCGGCCTCGGCGGCCAGCCGCGCCGACCGCAGGACGGTGCCGTCGCCGCCGAGCGCGAGGACCAGGTCCGCCGCGGCGGCCTCCCCGTCGCCGACCATGATCGCCTCGGCCCGGCCGAGCCGCGAGACCTCCCCCGACACCACGCGCGAGGCGACGCCGGCCTCCCGCAGAGCGAGGGAGACCTTCTCGGCAAGCTCCGCGACGTCTTCGCGCAGCGGGTGCGTGACGACCAGGACCCGGCTCGGCTTCTGCTGCACTGGGCTCATCCGCCTTCCCTATCTGGCGCCACGGCCGCGAAGACCGCGTCGCGGTCCAACGTGTCCGCGCCGTAACGCATGCGGCAGAAGAACTCTACATTCCCCTTCGGGCCGGGCAGCGGGCTCGGCACCACGCCTGTGGTCCCCCACCCAAGCTCACGGGCCGCCCCCACGACCTTCCAGACCGCCTCGGCGCGCCTGACGGGGTCGGCGACGACGCCGCCGGCGCCCACCTGCCCCTTGCCGACTTCGAACTGCGGCTTGACCATCGGCAGCATCGTGCCGCTCGGATCGGTGCAGGCCGCCAGCGCGGGCAGCACGAGTCCGAGTGAGATGAACGACAGGTCGCCGACGGTCAGGTCGACGCGCCCGCCGAGGCGGTCGGGGTCGAGGTGGCGGACGTTGGTGCGGTCGTGGACCTTCACGCGCTCGTCGGTCTGGAGTTTCCAGGCCAGTTGGCCGTATCCGACGTCGACGGCGAGGACTTCGGCTGCGCCGCGGCGCAGCAGGACGTCGGTGAAGCCGCCGGTGGAGGCTCCGGCGTCGAGGCAGCGCAGCCCGGAGGGGTCGACGTCGAAGGCGTCGAGGGCGCCGATGAGTTTGTGGGCGCCGCGGGAGACGTAGTCGTCGGTCTCGCCGACGAGCCGGATGGAGTCGCCTCCGGTGACGCCGGTGGCGGCTTTGGAGGCCGGGATGCCGCGGAGGTGGACGCGGCCGGCGGCGATCAACTCGCGGGCGTGCTCGCGGGAGCGGGCGATCTTGCGGCGGACGAGTTCGACGTCGAGGCGGTTGCGCGCTGGCATTCGGCGGCCCGGGGTTCTTCTGTCTCAGACGTCGTCGACGTTGCTGAGGATCTCGGACAGGCGCAGTTGGACGCCCTCGAAGACGGCGACGTGGTCGGTGACGGCCAGGTCCGGCAGCGCCTCGAGTTGGCCGAGCGCGGTCTCGACCTCGGCTTCGACCTCTTCGGTGTCGGTGGTCGGCTGGAGGCGCCGGGCGAAGGTTCCGGGTGTGGGCGTGTCGCTCATGCCTGCTCTTCGTCGGTCGGTCCGTCGGCGGTTTCGGGGCCGCGGGTCGGCGGCGCGGCGGTCGCCTCGGCCAGGCGCATGCGCAGCTCGCGGACCTCTTCCTCGGTGTGCTCGAGGCGGAGGTTGAGGTCGTCGAAGTCGGCTTGGGTGGCGAGGCCGAGCCTGGTGAGTCCGGCGTCGACTTCGGCGCGGACCAGGCGGCCGATGTCGCTGAGGGTGCGCGAGCTTTGGTCGCGGAACTGCTCGGTGCCCGTTCGCAGGTCGGACCGGAATCGTCCGGCGCCGTCGCGGAGGTCGTCGCGGACCTTGTCGGCGAAGTCGCGGGCGCGCCGGCCGGAGTCGCCGGCCAGGCTGAAGACGGTGTCGAAGTAGGCGCGGGCGGTGTCTTGCATCGGCCCTGCTCCTTCCTGCTCGGCGGTGCGGCGCGGCGGCCGTGGAGGCGCGGCCCCGCCTTTCTCAACGGTACTGCCAAGGTACCCGCGGCGGGTCGCGCCCACCGCGTTCTACCGGCCGGTAACCTTCAGGTGGGCGCATCGCCGCGTCCTCGCTCGATTCGAACAGGAGGGCACCATGGCCACCGTCGACGAATGCCGGACCGCTTTGGAGCAGTTCGCCGCCAATCTCGCCGCGAACCCGAAGTCCGTACGCAAGCTGACCGGGTTCCAGCGCTCGCTCGCGTGCGACATCACCGACCTCGGGACGTCCTTTCACGGGAGGTTCGACGGGGGCAAGCTCGTGGACATCACCGACGGGGACGATCCCGACGCGGACATCCGCATGATCGTCTCCTCGGACGACCTGGTCAAGCTCGTGGACGGGGAGTTGGACTTCATGAAGGCCTTCACCGCCGGGCGGGTCAAGCTCAAGGCCAACATGATGGACATGATGAAGCTCCGAGGGGTGCTCTAGCGGCGTCGCGGGACGGGCCGCCAGGCCCGTCCACAATGCCCGCCTTGGCGGCCGTTTCGACATCGCGGACCGTGACGGGGTCGTTGACCCATGGTCGGACGCAAAGGCTTTCGGGCCACGTTGTACTCTTCTGCCCAGTCGAGCCCTTCGCGCTCAAATCGCAACTCACTGGGAGGACGGAAGTATGGCCACTGTCGACGAATGCCGCAACGTACTTGAGAAGCTGGCGGGCAAGGTCGCCAAGAAGTCCGGTGACTTCGAGGGGCTTGAGGAATTCGAACGCACGCTGGTCTGCGAGATCACCGATCTCGACACCTCTTTCAACGCGCGGCTGGCCGGCGGCAAGCTGACCGACCTGATGGACGGCGACAACGAGGACGCCGAGGTGCGCGTCTCGGTCGCCTCGGACGACCTGCTGAAGCTCGCCAAGAAGGAGCTGAAGCCGGCCAAGGCGTTCCTGACCGGCAAGATCAAGGTGAAGGCGAGCGTCAAGGACCTCGCCAAGCTCCGCAAGGCCCTCAAGGTCGACTAGCAGCCGAAGTCCTGCGAGCCCGGACCGTCGAGGCGGTCCGGGCTTTGGCGTTCACACCAGCAGTTTGTCGGCCGCGGCGCCCACCGGCAGCGGCGAAGCCCCCGGCTCGCACCGGCCCGAGTCCATCGCGTCCCAGGCCAGCTCGCACAGCGCCCGCCAGCCGTCCAGGTCGGCGCCCTCACCGCCGAGTTCCAGCCGCCCGTCTTCGATCACGGCGGTCCAGCCGCCGCATTCGACGCGGTCGGCCGCGCGGTCCCAGACCGGCTCGGGGTGGGTCTCGGTGAGCGCGGCGATGCTCCAGCCCAGGTAGTCCGGTCGGCGTTCCGGGATCAGCCACAGCGCGTCGCGCGGCGCGACCACCCCGGTGAAGACCAGCAGCGAATCGATGCCGGCCCGGCGCGCGCCCTCGATGTCGGAGTCGGGGCGGTCGCCGACCATGATGGCGCGGCCTCCCGGCAGGCGGCTGAGCGCGGCCTGGAAGATCGGCTGCTCGGGCTTGCCGGCCACCAGGTCCGGGCCGCGACCGAGGGCCGCGGCGACCGCTCCGGCCAGTGCGCCCATGCCCGGGAGCGGGCCGTCCGGGGTCGGCAGCGTGGCGTCGAGATTGGCCACGGCCCAGAAGGCGCCTTCGCGGGCGGCGATGGTGACCGCGGCCAGGTCGCGCCAGGTGGTGTCCGGCGTGTACCCGAAGGCGACGGCCTGCGCCTCGCGCGGCTCATCGGTCAGTGCCAGCCCGGCGGCCTCGACCGCCGCGCTCAACGCCGGGGATCCGGTCGCGAGCACGACGCCGCCGGCGCCGATGCGGTCGCGAATGCTCGCGGCGACGACCTGCGCCGAGGTGAGGACCTCGTCGGCCCGCGCCGGAACGTCCATGCCGCGCAGCACGTCGGCGACGGTCTCGGGACTGCGTGAGGCGTTGTTGGTGACGAACACCGGCCGGCAGTCGAGGCCCGGGAGCGCGCCGACGGTGGGCGCGGCTTCGGGAATCGGCTGCTGCAGCAGGTACACGACGCCGTCGAGGTCGAGCAGGGCGAGGTCGTACTCTGCGGCGAGCGGTTCAGTCGCGGCGGTCAGTCTCGTCATCGGCGTCCTTCACGGTGGGGGTCGCTGCGTCGTCCGGCGTCGCTTCGTCGTCGCCGGCCTCGTCGTCCTCGGCGAGGTCGTCGTCGAAGTCCTCGTCGGTCTCGTCCTCGAATTCGTCGAAGTCGACGCCTTCGAGCTCGAGGAGGCGCTCTGCGGCGCCGCTCTCCCCGGCCTCGTCGGCCGCGACGGCCCTGGACAGCCATTCCCTGGCCTCGTCCTCGCGGCCGTCGGCCAGCAGGTTCTCGGCGTAGGCGTAGCGCAGCCGGGAGACCCACGGTTCGGTCTTCGGGGAGTTGAGCGCGCCGACCTTCAGCATCGCCGTGGCGGCCTCGCCCATGCCCATGTCGCGGCGGGCGCCGGAGGCCACGATCAGCAGTTCGACCCGGACCTCCGGGTCGATGCTCTTGTCCTCGCCGAACTCGCGGTAGAGGTCGATGGCGCGCTCGGGGTGGCCGGTGGCGCGCTCGCAGTCGGCGATCATGGCGACGTGGTCGCGCGTGCCGCCGAGGCGCTGGGCGGCGCGGAGCTCGTTCATGGCCAGCTGCCATTCGCCGGCGCCGTACGCGGCCACGCCGGTGACCTCGCGGACGATGGCGACGCGGGAGGCCTTGCGGCGGGCGTAGCGGGCCTGCTCGAGCGCGCCTTCGATGTCGTCCTCGGCGAGGAGCGCGGCGGTGGCGATGAGCCGGTTGCCGACGGCTTCGGCGAGCTGCTTGTTGAGGCTGCGCAGGCCGGCCTTGGTCTCCTTGTCGAGCTGGTCGAAGCCGTACTCGAGACCTTCGGGCAGGTCCGGGGCGCGATCGGACTCGCCGAGGCGGATCGGTCCCTCGTGGCCGGCCTCGCGCTCCTCGACGGGGCGGAGCGCGTCCTTGCCGCGGCGGGGCCTGCCGTCGCGGCCGTACCGGTCCTCGGAGCGGCGGTCGTCGCGGCGATCGAAGTCCCTGCGGCCGCCGCGGTCGTCACGGCGTGGAGCGCGGTCGTCGCGACGCGGGCGATCGCCACGGTAGCCGCCTCCACGGCCGCCCCGGTCGTCCCGGCCTTCGTAGCGGCGAGACCGGTCGTCGCGGTCTCGGCGGGGGCGGTCGCCGCCCTGGTAGCCGCCGCGTCCGCCGCGGTCGTGGGTGCGGCCGCGGCCCTCGCCTCGGCCGCCCCGGTCGCCGTAGCCGCCTCGGCGGTCGTCGCGGCCCCGGTTCTCGTACCGGCGGGGCCGGTCGTCGTCGGAGCGCCGAGGTCCTCGGTCGCCGCGGTCGCCGCGATGGCCGCCTCGATCGTCGTCCCGGCGCGGCCGGCGGTCCTCCCACTCGCGACGCCGGTCGCCGCCCTCGCGGCGGTCGGATTCGCGGCGGGGACGGTCGCCTCGGTAGCCGCCCCCACGGCCGCCCCGGTCGTCGTCGCGGCGCGGACCCCGGTCGTCCCGGCCTTCGTAGCGGCGAGGCCGCTCGTCGCGGCCCTGGTCGCCGCGGCGGTCATCGTCGAAACGGCGAGGACGGTCGTCACGGCCGCGGTACCCGCCCCGGTCGTCGCGACGCCCGGGCTCTCCGCCTTCGCGCCGCCCGTAGCCGCCTCGGCCGCCTCGTCGGTCGTCTCCGCCCTTGCGGGCGCGGCCGTAATCAGCCACGTCGTCCTCCCCCTATTTCGTTCACCGCGACAAAACCAGCCAAGTGTATGCCTCAGGAACCGACCTCGACTCCGGCGACGGTCTTCTTTCCGCGCCGGATCACCGCGTAGCGGCCGTGGAGCAGGTCAGCGCGGTCGAGGACGGCGTTCGGATCGGATACCCGCACGTTGTTGACGTACGCCCCGCCCTCCTTCGCCGCCCGGCGGGCCTCGCCGAGGCTCGCCACCACTCCCGACTCCTTCATCGCCTCGGCGACGGTGACCTCGGGCTTGTCGATCGCGGCCATTCCGGCCTCGACCAGGGCCGCGCGCAGCGTCCTCTCCGGCAGCGCCCCCAGTTCGCCGCGCCCGAACAGCGCCTGGGAGGCGGCGATGACGTGCGCGGTCTCCTCCTCGCCGTGCAGCAGCGAAGTCAGCTCCTCGGCCAGCGCTCGCTGGGCGAGCCTGGCGGCCGGTTTCTCCTCGGTCGCCCGCTCGAGCTCCTCGATCTCCTCGTGAGACTTGAACGAGAAGTACTTCAGGTAGCGCACCACGGAGTCGTCGGCGGCGTTGATCCAGAACTGGTAGAAGGCGTACGGGCTGGTCAGCTCGGCGTCCAGCCACACCGCTCCGCTTTCGGTCTTGCCGAACTTGGTGCCGTCCGCCTTGGTGACCAGCGGGGTCGCGAGGGCGTGGACGTGCCTGCCCGCGCGGCGGCGGATGTAGTCGACCCCGGCGGTGATGTTGCCCCACTGGTCCGATCCTCCGAACTGGAGGGTGCAGCCGTGGCGCCGGTTGAGTTCGAAGAAGTCGTGCGACTGGAGCAGCTGGTAGGCGAACTCGGTGAAGGAGATCCCCGATTCCAGACGTGCCTTGACGACCTCGCGGGCGAGCATCTTCGAGACCGGGAAGTGCTTGCCGACATCGCGCAGGAAGTCGACCACGCTCAACTCGCTGGTCCAGTCGAGGTTGTTCACCGCGATCGCGGCGTTCTCGCCGTCGTAGGTGACGAACGGGGCCAACTGGTCGCGGATCTTCTCGACCCATCCGGCGACGACCTCCGGCGGTTTGAGCGTGCGCTCTCCGGCTTCCTTCGGGTCGCCGATCTGGCCGGTCGCGCCCCCGACGAGCAGCAGCGGCCGCAGTCCGGCCCGCTGGAGGCGGCGGGCGGTCAGCACCTGCATCAAGTGCCCGACGTGGAGGCTCACCGCGGTGGGGTCGAACCCGACATAGAACGTCACCGGCCCCGAGTCGAGGTGCTCGCGCAGAGCTTCGAGGTCGGTCGATTCTTGGATGAGGCCGCGCCAGGCGAAATCGTCGAGAATATGCACGTCCCCATTCTGCCTCAGCGGGCAGAACGCATTTGCGAAGCGTCGTCGGCGTACAGGTGGCGCACAGCGGGCACGGTTCGTCAGTCCGCGGCCTCGCGCATGAGCCGGATCGCGGCCTCGACGTGGACGCGCAGAATCTCGGCGGCGGCGTTCTTCGAGGCCTGTTTGCTCGCGCCCTTGCCTTCGGCGTCGACGGCGACGCCGCTGCTGCCCATCGTGGCTCCGGCCTCGCAGGTGAACACCCGGTCGTGTGCGGGACCTTCGTGGCTGAAGCGCCAGTACAGGCCGTCGATCACGCCGCGGGCGAGGTAGATCTGGACGGCCTCGACCGGGTTGAGGTCCGCGGGGACCAGGGCCGGGGCCCGCTGGGGGCCCGGCTCGATGCCGCGCGGGTCGACGTCGTCGGAGGGGTCTGGCAGGCCGGCGAGCTGCGCGGCCAGGGAGAGCGCGGCTTGGTTTCGGGCGTCTTTCTTGGTGCGCTGGGTGCGGACGCCCGAGCGGCGCCGCTCGCCGTTGAAGTTGATCTCCAGGCGGGCTCTGAAGGAGGCGATCCGGTTGCCGAGGACCGGCTCGACCTCCCAGACCATGTCGCCCGGCCCGATGGGGCCGCCGAGCTGGTCCTGGAGGTACTTGTTGATGAGGGACACCGCGAGGTGCGGCTCCTTGGCCAGGCGGTGGTTCAGCTTCGCGCGCAGGTCGGCGAACTCCGCGGCCCCGCCGTCGAAGTAGACAGAGGCGAACTCGCGCAGTTGGAGCTCCCCGGTCCCCAGGCGTCGTTCGGTGTCCCCGATGAGGCCGTCGGGCGCTTCGCCGCGTTCGACCGCGACGCGCAGGACCTTGGCGAACTGGCCGTACGGCAGCGACTCGAAGTCGGCCTCGTCGAGGCGGCGTTCGGCGGCGGCCTTGGCGCGCCGCCGGAAGTGCTGGGCGGTCCGCTCGCGCTCCTCGGCGATGCGATCGTTGACCTCCGAGGCGACCTCGTCGAGCTGCTCGACGGAGTACGGGCTCGCTTCACCGGCGGCCGCGGCCAGCAGGATCCGCTGTGTGACCAGGTCCGGGTAGCGGCGGATCGGGCTGGTGGCGTGGGTGTAGACCGGCAGCCGGAGGCCGTTGTGGCCGTGGACGGTGGGCCCGTAGGTCGCCGGGCGCGAGACCATGCGGGTGCGGCTGCGCAGCATCTCGAACGCGGAGGCGTCCCCTGAGGCGGCCACCGCGTCGAGCTCGTCGCGCAGTTCGGCGGGGTCGCCTGCGACGGCGGCCATGCGGTGGTTGCGGAACAGGATCGGGAGGTCCTGCTCGACCGCCCAGGCCGCGATCTGCGCGTTCGCGGCGATCATGAACTCCTGCACGATGATGTACCCGGAGTTGCGTTCAGAGGTGTCGAGGCGGACGAGCTGGCCCTCCTCGTTGGTGGCGAAACCGCTGAGCAGGTCGTAGAAGGCCAGCGCGCCCGAGGCGCGGCGGGCGGCCAGCATCGTCTGGGCGAAGCGCAGTGCCAGCGACATGGGGCGGTGGAGCGGGTGATCGGGGTCGGCGGCGGCGGTGGCGGCCTCGCCGTGGGTCAGGGCCCAGGAGCGCGTGAGACGTCCGGGCCCGAGTTCGGCGGACTGGACGTGTCCGTCGGCGTCGACGCGGAGGTGGACGGCGAAGGTGTCCTTGGCGTGGTCGGCCTCGAGGGAGGCCAGGGCCTCGACCGGCTGCGGGAGCATGCGGCGGACGTGGTCGGGGCGGTAGCGGGTGTGGACGCGTCGCCGGGCCTCGGTGTCGGCGGCGCCTCCCGCTGGGACGTGGTCGGCGACGCGGGCGATGTGGACCCAGACGTCGTATCCGTCGCCGTGCGGTTCGATCCAGATGGCGTCGTCGCGGTCGACAGTGGTCTCGGCGTCGATCATGACGCCGGTCTCGGCTGGGCTGTAATCGGCCAACTGCGCTCCTTCGGTGTCCTGCGACGATGGTAGTCGCCGCCGGACACCGAAGGTGCGCACGTCCTGCCGCGGTCATTCCCGCGGACGCAAGTCCCAGGCCTCGAGCCGACCGCACATGCCCCAGCGGTGAGCCGGGGCGCCGGCGTCGGTGACGTGCGCGTCGCACAGGTGGGCCGCGTCGGCCGCGGCGAGCGCCTCGAGGTGGCGGCCGGTGGTGTCGGCTTGGGCTTTGGGCCCGGCCGTCCAGAGGCCGCGCCAGGTGTCGACGCGGTTCTGGACGAGCGCCGCGGCGGCCGTCCAGAGTGGTTCCATGGCTTTCGCGCCTTGTGCCTCGACGCGTTCGCGCAGCGCCAAGTAGCCTTCGACGGCGAGGTCGCGGCGCTCGCGGGCGGCTCGTGCGCGTTCGTCCTCGGACAGTCCCGGGGCGCCGGGCGCGCCGGTGACGGTGGCGTAAGCCTCGGGGTCGCCGAGCGTCTCGGGCGGGTAGACGAGCACGGCGTCGCCGGCCTCGGGGATGCCGGCGTTCTGCATGACGACGGCGAGCTCGAGGTCCCCGGAGCCGTTGATGAGCCGGTGCACGGTCCCGGGGGTGAACCACAGGACCTTGCCGCGTTCGAGCTCGTGGCGCCGGTAGCCGTCGCCGGACAGGGTCTCGACCGCTCCCGATCCCCGCGTGACCACGTAGCCTTCGGTCGAGGCGGTGTGGAGGTGCGGGGATCCTCCGGCCTGGCCGTCGAGTGCGGGCCAGTCGTAGACGGTGACGAGGGAGACGGCGGTGCCGCCGGGGAAGCCGCTCACGTTCAGCCCAGGCGGGCGAGTTCGGCGGCGGCGATCTCGGCGACCTTGGCCGCTCCGTCGGGTCCGGTGTCGCCGGTGCGGACTGCGACGGCGTGGCGGAGCGTCACGGTCTGGCCCGGTTCCATCGGCAGTTCGGTGTCGAAGAACGGGGCGGGGCAGACCGCGGCGAACGGGGTCGTGCGGACGAACCACTTGACCGGCGCGCCGGGGTTGTCGGGGTGGTCGGTGAAGACCAGGGTGGACTCGGCGTCGATGGAGTCGTGCTTGCCGTGGAAGGCCAGCCAGTCGCCGCGTTTGCCCATGAGGTCGTCGCCGCCGACGGCGTCGGGCGCGTAGACCTCGCCGCCGGTGAAGGAGCGGGGACCGCGCCAGAAGAATCCGCCGTAGCCGGCGTTCTCGCGGCCTTCGGTGGTGGGGCTGCCCATGACGACGACCTGGTCGGTGTCGTTGGTGAAGGCGGTGGAGAACGACAGGACCCAGGTGTCCTCGGCGGGGACGGTGACGGCGAAGGCGCGCTTCTCGCTGAAGAAGTGGCGTCCGTCCTGGGTGACCCAGTCGAGGTCTTCGGCGGCGCGGACGGTCTCGCCGTCGGTCTCCAGTGTGCTGAATTCCTTGTGGAGCATCGAGCCGTCGTTCTGCTCGTCGACGTAGCCCTTGCCGCGGCGGAAGGTGGCCCCGCCCCAGAAGTTCTCCGGGCCGCAGTTCGGCAGCGAGAGGGCGATGCCCTTGTGCCAGACGTGGTCGTGCGGCCGGTAGAGGCTGACCTGGTGGCCGGCGAGGTCGCGGAGCGGTTCGAAGTAGGGTCGCGGGGACTCGAACTGCGCGTTGTCGGGACGGTATACGTAGTGGAGCAGTTCCAGGTCTCCACTGGTGATCGACAGTGCCTTGTCCTCGATCTGCTCGAGCTGCAGCGTCATCGGTGTTACTCCAGTTCCTTCGTGAGGGTCTCGGGGATCGTCACTTGCGGTCCGGCCAGGGAGTTCCCGACCCGTCCATGCGCTGATAGTAGGGGGAGGTCGGATCGATCTCGCCGGCCCGCACCGGCCTGCCGGTGAAAGCCGAGGCGTAGATCGCGGTGACGAGTTCGAGGGTCCGGCGGGCGTCGTCGACGGCGACCGGCGGCGCGATGCCCTTGTCGAGGGCGTCGGCGATGGCGGCGAACTGGGCGCCGTGGCCGGATCCGCGGCCGCGCGGCTCGCCGGCCCAGGCCCGGCCGACCTCTTCGGCGTGGGCGTCGAGCGGGGTGATCGTCCAGTTGTCGTCGCCGTAGCCGTAGAGGTGGTCGAGTTCGACCGTGGCGCAGTCGAAGTCGAGCCGGAGCTGCGAGGTCTCGCGGGGGCTGAGCAGCGAGTTCGTGATCGCGACGCTGGCGCCGCTCTCGAGGGTGACGATCGCGTGGGAGACGTCCTCGGTGTTGGTGATGCGGCGATGGCGGTGGGCGGTGGCGACGACCTCGGACCAGGGTCCGACGATCGACAGCAGAGTGTCGATCTGGTGGATGCCGTGGCCCATGGTGGGTCCGCCGCCTTCGGTCTCCCAGCGGCCGCGCCAGTCGACGGCGAAGTACTCCTCGGGGCGGTACCAGAGGGTGTCGCATTTGCCGACGGCCAGGGAACCGAGGACGCCCGAGGCCATCATGTTGCGCACCCGCTCGGCCGCCGAGCCGAAGCGGTGCTGGGAGATCACCGCGAAGTCGCCGGCGGAGACGGCCGCGGCGGCGGCGATCCTGTCGTGCTCGGCCAGACTCAGCGCCGGGGGCTTCTCGCAGACGACGCCGACGCCGGCTTCGAGGGCCGCGACGGCGCCGGCGGCGTGGGCGCCTGGCGGGGTGCACAGGTCGACCAGGTCCAGCTTTTCGGAGGCCAGGAGGTCCTCGAGGGTGGCGTAGCCGCGCTCGATGCCGAAGCGGGCCTGGAACGCCTCGAGCCGGTCGGCGGCCGGGTCGACCGCGGCGACTATCTCGATGCGTCCGTCGAGGTGCGCACGCAGGTTCTCGGCGTGCAGATTGCCAATGCCACCGGTGCCGACAATGGCGAGACGGTAGGTGGAGGACACGGTGGGGCTCCTCTGAATGGGCGAGTTGTAAGCGTTTTCTTGCCGTTTTGTGAATACTAGCGGACTGTGGCCGCGGTCTCCAAACGCCGTGTCCCCGGTTCCAGACGACGAGATTCGGCGACCTCGACCGACACGGTGCCCACGATGTCCTCGGCGGAACGGGCCAAGTGCAGGTCCAGGGTTCCGGCCTCGACGACCCACCCGCCGTCGACCCCGACGAGCGCGGCCATGTCGACCGGCATCGCGAAGTGCGCCTCGGCGGACTCGCCCGCGGCCAGACGCAGCTTGGCGAAGCCGACCAGGCGCTGGACCGGACGCACGGTCGAGGCGACCGGGTCGTGGAGGTAGAGCTGGACGACCTCGACGCCCGCGCGGTCGCCGGCGTTGCGCACCTCGACGGCGACATCGACGGTCCCGTCGGGCGCGACCTCGGCGCCGGACAGCAGCCGCGGCTCGCCCCATTCGAACCGGGTGTACGACAGTCCGTGGCCGAAGGAGAAGCGCGGCGTCGGGTCTACGGTGGACACTTCGCTCTTGCGAGCGAGCTCGGGGGCCAGGTAGGTGGCCGGCGGGGAGTCGGCCCGAGCGGGCACGCCGATCGGCAGCCGGCCTTCGGGCTCGGCGGCGCCGGTGAGGACCTGCGAGATGGCCCCGGCGCCTTCCTGGCCGGGCAGGAACGCCTGGACGACCGCCGCGGCCCGGTCGGCGGCCGCGCCGAGGGCGTACGGGCGGCCGGAGATGACCACGGCCACCGTCGGGGTGCCGGTGGCGATGACCGCGTCGAGCAGTTCGCCCTGGCGGCCCGGGAGCGCGTGCGAGGCCGCGTCGCAGCCTTCGCCGGAGGTACCGCGCCCGAACAGGCCGGAGCGGTCGCCGACGGCCACGATCGCCAGCTCGGAGCGCTGGGCCGCCGACACGGCGGCCTCGATGTCGACGTCGGTGGCCTCGAGGACCGAACCGCCCGCCACGTGCTCGAGCTCGGCGCCGGCCAGGTCGGCGGCGAGGCGCTCGGCGAGCGTGGCGATCTCGACGCCCATGTCGACGTGCGGGTACTTGTCGTCGGGGTCTTCGGATTCGGCGTCGTTGCGGCCGTGGTGGTTCGGGAAGGCGTAGCAGCCGAGCATGACGGCCTTGTCGTCGGCGACCGGGCCGACCAGGGCGACGCGCCGCGGGGAGGCGAGCGGGAGGATGCCGTTGTTCGACAGCAGCACGATCGAGCGGCGGGCGCACTCGGCGGCCAGTTCGCGGGCCTCGGCCGGGTTCAGGTCCACTTCGGCCGGCGGCTCGGGGATCTCCTCGAGCAGGCCGAGCCGGATCTTCTGGGTCAGGACCCGCTCGGCGGCGCGGTCGATGACGTCCTCTTCGATCCTGCCGGACTCGACGGCCTGTTTGAGCGGCTCGCCGTAGCAGTCGGTGTTGGGCAGCTCGACGTCGACGCCGGCGGCCAGCGCGAGGACGCCGGCCTCGCTGCGGTCGGCGGCGAGGTGGTGCAGCGAGTTGAGGAAGTTGACGCCGAAGTAGTCGCTGACGACGGTGCCTTCGAAGCCCCACTCCTCGCGCAGGGTCTCGGTGAGCAGGTGGCGATCGGCGGCGGCCGGGACGCCGTCGTTGGCGGCGTAGGACTGCATGACCGAGCCGGCCCGGCCGATGCGCACGGCCATCTCGAAGGGCGTCAGGTAGGTCTCGGCGAGCTGCCGGGATCCGAGGTAGACCGGTCCGAAGTTGCGGGCCGCGTGCGAGGCGGAGTATCCGGCGAAGTGCTTGAGAGTGGCCACGACGCCGGCCTCCTGCAGGCCGGTGACGTAGGCGGTGGCGACTTCGCCGATCAGGTACGGGTCTTCGCCGATGGTCTCTTCGGTGCGGCCCCAGCGGGAGTCGGCGACGACGTCGAGGACGGGGGCGAGTCCTTGGTGGACGCCGACGGAGCGCATGGAGGCGCCGACCTGCTTGGCGACGGCGTGGATCAGATCGGGGTCGAAGGTGGCGCCCCAGGCCAGTGAGGTGGGGAAGATGGTGGCGCCGTGGGCCATGAATCCGGTGAGGCATTCCTCGTGGACGAGGGCGGCGATGCCGAAGCGGCTGTTGTCCCGGATCTGCCGTTGCACCGCGGCGAGGCGGGCGGCGCCTTCGGCGGCGTCGACCGGGCCCGAGCCGAACGGCCGGGTGAGCTGGCCGAGGCCGTGGGCCATCGCTTCGCGCTCGTCGAGTCCGCCGGTCTGCTCGCTCTGGTGGGGAGCCAGGTCCCCGGCGTCGGCGGTCGAGTCGCGCCAGAGGCTGCCCAATTGCGCGCACTTCTCCGCAAGCGTCATTCGCTTGACGAGTCCAGCGGCGCGCTCGGCGGCCTCTGCGGGGGTGTCGGTGTCCATGCCACTCCACATCAACGGCCCGATACTAGCTACCTGGGGGGCTGTCAGGCCGATAGTTTCTGAAACTTTTCTGATCGATTTCGATACAGGTTTGCACACCATAACATTGATTACGCGGGAGTTCTAGCGCTTACCAAGCAGTGAAACAGCCTTGTATGAGACTCATTCGATCGGTTTTTCGCCGAAAGTTTCGGGCGGAGGTCGAGAGGGTCCGGTACCGCTATAGGATGTCGACGGCTACCTTGGAAAGTACCGACCACGGGAGGACCATTGACTGAAGCCGAACACGGGCGCGTCACGATACGCGCCATAGCCGACGAGGCCGGCGTCAGCGTGCCCACGGTCTCCCGCGTCATCAACGGCCGTTCGGACGTGGCTCCCGAGACCCGCAAGCGTGTGGAGGAACTGCTCACCGAGCGCGGGTACCAGCGTCGCCGTTCCACTCGGACGCCGAACCGGAACGCCCGCCTGGTCGACTTGGTCTTCAACGAACTGGACAGCCCCTGGGCCGTCGAGATCATCCGCGGAGTGGAGGACGCCGCGCACTCCGCCGGTGTGGGCACCGTCGTCTCCGCCGTGCACCGCCGCCGCGCCTCGACCGAGCAGTGGCTCGACAACCTGCGCACCCGCGCCTCCGACGGCGTGATCCTGGTGGTCTCGACGCTGTCGTCGCCGATCTTGGAGCAGCTGCGAAACCTGCGGGTGCCGATGGTGGTCCTCGACCCGGCCGGCGGGCCGACGATGGACGCTCCGACCATCGGCGCGACCAACTGGGCCGGCGGCCTGGCCGCCACCGAGCACCTCATCGAGATGGGGCACCAGCGCATCGGCTTCATCCACGGCCCCAAACAGGTCCTGAGCTCCCGGGCGCGCTTCGACGGCTACCGGGCGGCCCTGGACGCCGCCGGACTGCCCTACGACCCCGAGCTGGTCTACGACGGCGACTTCTACCACCAGTCCGGCTTCGACGCCGCCAAGGAGCTGCTGGGCATCGGGGATCCTCCGACGGCGATCTTCGCTTCGTCGGACCAGATGGCCTTCGGCGCCTACGAGGCGATCCGCCAGCGCGGCCTGCGGATTCCCGAGCACGTGAGCGTGGTCGGCTTCGACGATCTGCCCGAGTCGAGGTGGACCTCGCCGCCGTTGACGACGGTGCGTCAACCGCTGTCTGAAATGGGAGCGCTAGCCGCCCGGACCGTCCTCGGCATGGCCGCCGGCAACGACGTGGACTCCCCTCGACTGGAACTGGCCACCGAGATGGTGGTGAGGGAGTCGACCGCGCCGCGCGGCAGCGCACTGCCCGATTAGGCGTTCGGCGCCTCGGCGGTGCCCGCGCCGCGGCGACGCACCTTGACCGCCTCGCGCACCTCGCCCGGGGCCTCGTCCAGGCCCAGCGGAATCATGCCGGCGTCGGCGATGAGCTCGAGGTCCTGCCGTGCGGCCTGGCCCTCACTGGTCAGGTAGTCGCCGAGGAAGATCGAGTTCACCACCTGCAGCGCCAGGCCCTGCATGTGCCGCAGGTGCACTTCGCGGCCCGCGGCGAGGCGCACCTCGGCGGCCGGGTTCGCCAGCCGGACCATGGCCAGGATCCTCAGGCACCGGCGCGGGTTCAGCTCCCACGTGCCTTCGAGCGGAGTGCCGTCGAAGGGCAGCAGGAAGTTCACCGGGATCGAGTCCGAGCCCAGTTCCCGCAGCCCCAGGGCCACGGAGACGAGGTCGGCGTCCGACTCCCCCATCCCGGCGATGAGTCCCGAGCACGGCGACAGCCCGGCGCCCCTGGCGGCGTTGACGGTGTCGACGCGGTCGGCGAAGGTGTGCGTCGAGCAGATCTCGGCGTACTGGTCGGCCGAGGTGTTGAGATTGTGGTTGTAGGCGTCGGCGCCAAGCTCGGCCAGCCGCTCGGCCTGGCCGTCCCGCAGCAGGCCCAGGCAGGCGCAGACCTCGACGCCGGGTGCGGCGTTCTTGACCGCGGCGATGGTCTTGCCGACCCGCTCGAGGTCCATATCGGTCGGACCGCGGCCGCTTGCCACGAGGCAGACTCGGGCGGCGCCTCCGGACACGCCCGCGGCGGCCTGCCGGGCGGCCTCCTCCGGCGTTAGCCAGGTGTACTTGAGCACCTCGGCCTTGGACCCCAGCCGCTGCGAGCAGTAGTTGCAGTCCTCGGGGCACAGCCCGCTCTTGAGGTTCACCAGGTAGTTGAGCTTGACGCGGTTCCCGAAGTGGCGGAAACGGAGTCGGGCCGCCGCGGCCACCACGTCCATCAGTTCGGCGTCGTCGCTCGCCAGCACCGCTTCGAGGTCGGCGGGGACCGGGGCCTCACCGGTCTCGGCGGCGGCGGACAGGCGGTCCAAGGCGTCGTTCACAGCTGGCATGGCAAGATCCTGCCACATCCGCCCCCACGGTGATGCTCCGGTCACTTCGGCGCCCGCCACCCGGTATCGACCGTTGCGTCGCCGATCAGGCCGCGCCGTCCCGGTGCGGATGCTCTTGCTACATTGGGTGATCGGTGCTGCGTGAACGCGGCGGGCCGGTGGAGGGTCCCCCTGCTCGCGTCTTGAATACTGAACCGCCCGAACATTCGGAGAGAACCAACCGTGCCGATCGCACCTGGACAACCGGCGTTGATCGCCGTGGCAGTCGCCACCCTGTGGGCCGCTCCGTCGGCCCCCGGACCCGAGGATCGGCTCGCCCTCGGCGTCCCGTCCGCCGTCAGAGACTGGGTGGCCCGACTCACCAGCGATGTCCGCGCTCACGGCCTCAAGGGCCGGGTGCGGACCCAGTGCCTGCTGGGCACGGAGGTCCTGGTGGAACGGATCGAGGACCTCTGGGCGGAGGTGCGGTGCCCCGGGCAGGAGATCTCGGGCTGGCTGCCGCTCGCTCAGCTGGTCAATCCCGCCGAGAACGACTACACCGGCACCGAGTACCTCGTGAGCGCCACCGCCACGGCCGTGCGCGACGAACCGGGCGGCGACGTCCTCATTCCCGGCGTGACCCTCGGCACGCGGCTGCGCGTGGTCGGCAGGGGCTACCGCGGCTGGGTTCCCGTGGCGCTGCCGGGGCCGCAGCAGCCCGGCTGGGTGCCGCAGCGAGACCTGACCACCGAACCGGCGGCGCGGCGCCAGGAGGACCCGCCGGCGACCGCCATGCTCGCCAGCGGACTCGACGCGGTGAAACTCGCTCACCAGCTGCTGGAGATCCCGTACCTGTTCGGCGGCGTCAGCGCCTACGGCATCGACTCGCCGGGCCTGGTGTGGATCGTGTACCGGCAGCTCGGCATCGAGGCGCCCCGGTTCAACGAAGCGCTCCTCGAGACCGGCGAGAGCGTCGAACTCGAGGACGTGATCCCCGGCGACCTGGTGTTCCTCGGTCACGGCGGCGAGGCGCACATGCCGGCCATCGTGGCCGAGCGCGGCCACCCCGACCTGCCCGAGGTGATCTTCTCCTCGCCGGTCTACGGCAAGGTCGTGATCGAGTCGATCAAGGACTCGGAGTTGGGCCAGATCACTGCCTGCCGGCGGCTGCGGTCGCGGGGGTAGTGGTCGGCTCGGAGAACAGGTCCGCCCAGGTGCGGCCCTGGCGTCGCAGCAGGATCCAGTTGGCGACCACCACCCCCGAGAGCACGGCGGCGATGAAGCCGAGCGACAGCCACGTCGGCACGTGCGGGATGTGGAGCGGCTCGCCGGAGTTGATGAACGGCAGCTGGTTCGCCGCCAGCCCGTTGATGATGAGCTTGACGCCGATCCAGCCGAGGATGGCCGACAGGCCGAGCGCCAGGAAGTGCAGGTGGCGCAGGAGCGCGGCCAGCAGGAAGTACAGCTGACGCAGCCCGAACAGTGCGAAGATCGTCGCCGTCCACACCAGGTAGGGCTCCTGGGTCAACCCGAAGATCGCCGGGATCGAGTCGAGCGCGAACAGGATGTCGGTCGAGCCGATCGCGAGCATCGCCAGCAGCAGCGGCGTCACGAACCGCTTGCCGTCGACGCGCGTCAGGAGGTGGCCGCCGTGGTAGTCCGGGGTCACGCGCAGGCGCGACTGGGCCCACCGCATGAAGCGGTTGGGCTCGTAGCTCTCCTCCTCGCCGCTGCCGCGCAGCAGCCCCCAGGCCGTCCAGATGAGGATCGCCCCGAAGATGAGGAAGACCCAGCTGAATCGTTCGATGAGTATGGCGCCCAAGCCGATGAAGACACTGCGGAGCACGATCGAGAGGACGATGCCGACCAGCAGCACCCGCGACTGCAGCGGATCGGGGACGCGGAAGGCCTGGATGATGAGCAGGAAGACGAAGAGGTTGTCGACCGAGAGCGCCTTCTCGGTCAGGAAGCCGGCCAGGAACTCACCGCCGAAGGTGGCTCCCTGGGTCCAGAACATCACCCCGGCGAAGACGAGCGCGGAGGCGATGTAGACACTCGACCAGATCGCCGCTTCCTTCATCCCAGGACGGTGCGGGTTCCGGATCGCGAGCGACAGGTCCACGACGACGACGACGGTCATGGCCACGATCGTGAGGACCCAGACCCATACTGGGAGTTCCAATGTGTTGCCTTCCTTATTCATGGAGGGTCACATGGTCTCTCCCAATCCGCCGGGATCAGCGCCACCGGAGACCGTCGGCGGTCTCGTGTATTGACGACGACGCTAACAACGCTGCGTGCGCTGCGGGATACTCCCCATATACCAATTTTGATTCGCCGGGCCCTATTATGCATTGAACAATCCGACAAGTCATCCGTCGGATATGTGACTTGCCTCTCGAGCCTAAGTCTGATCGAGTTGATCGTCAAGCGGTTGTGCGAGGCTCACGTTCGTGGTCCTCGAAGTCGCCGAAATCAACGTCACCCCCGGCCGGGAAGCGGAGTTCGCCGCGGTCTACCGCAAGGCCCGGAAGCTCGTCTCCTCCTCCCCCGGCCTGCGCTCGATGCGCATGACTCAGGGCGTGGAGTCCCCGAGCCGCTTCGTGCTCCTCATCGAATGGGACTCGATCGAGGCCCACGAGAAGGGCTTCCGCGAGACCGACCGCTTCGCGGACTGGCGCGAGGCGATCGGCCCGTTCTTCTCCCGGCCCCCGCTCGTGGAGCACTTCGAAGACCTCGACTGAAAGCCCTTCTCAGGCGCCGGCCTCGTCGAGCTCGCGAAGCTCGCGCTTGAGGTCGGTGATCTCGTCCCGGTAGGCGGCGGCGAGCTCGAAGCGAAGTTCCTTTGCGGCGGCGAGCATCTGCTCGTTGCGTTCGTCGATCTGCCGCAGGATCTCGGAGCGGACCTTCGCCGCGCCCTTCTCCCGCTTGGACGGCCGTGCCGACCCCGACTCCTTGACCAGTTCCTCGGTCTCGGCGGCGGTGTCGTAGAGGTCCTCCATGATGTCGCCGATGCGTTTGCGCAGCGGCGTCGGGTCGATCCCGTGCTCGGCGTTGTAGGCGATCTGCTTCTCGCGGCGCCGCTCGGTCTCGTCCAGGGCTTCCTTCATCGAGTCGGTCAGGTTGTCGGCGTACATGAGCACCGTGCCCGAGACGTTCCGCGCCGCGCGTCCGATCGTCTGGATCAGCGAGGTCGAGGAGCGCAGGAAGCCCTCCTTGTCGGCGTCCAGGATCGCCACCAGCGACACCTCCGGGAGGTCCAGACCCTCCCGGAGCAGGTTGATGCCGACCAGGACGTCGAAGTCCCCGCGGCGCAGTTCCCCCAGCAGCTCCACCCGCCGCAGCGTCTCGACCTCGGAGTGGAGGTACTGCACCCGCACGCCGTTGTCGAGGAAGTAGTCGGTGAGGTCCTCGGCCATCTTCTTGGTCAGCGTGGTCACCAGCACGCGCTCGTTCCTGGCGGCCCGCTCCCCGATCTCGTACATCAGATCGTCGATCTGGCCCTTGGTGGGCCGGACCTCCACCTGCGGGTCCACCAGGCCGGTGGGGCGGATCACCTGCTCGACGAACTCGCCCCCGGCCTGCTTCATCTCCCAGGGCCCCGGCGTGGCCGACAGGTACACCGTCTGACCTACGCGCTCGCGGAACTCCTCGAACCGCAGCGGGCGGTTGTCCTGCGCGCTCGGCAGCCGGAAGCCGTGCTCGACGAGGTTGCGTTTGCGGGAGGCGTCGCCCTCGGACATCGCGCCGATCTGCGGCACCGTCTGGTGCGACTCGTCGAGGATCGTGATGAAGTCCGACGGGAAGTAGTCCAGCAGCGTGTGCGGCGGCTCCCCGGCCCGGCGGCCGTCGATGTGCCGCGAATAGTTCTCGATGCCGTTGCAGGAGCCGGTCTGCTTCATGTTCTCCAGGTCGAACACCGTGCGCATCCGCAGCCGCTGGGCCTCCAGGAGCTTGCCCTGGGACTCCAGCTCGGTGAGGCGCTCCTCCAGTTCGGCCTCGATGGCGGCGATGGCGCGAGCCATCGTCTCGTTGCCGGTCGCGTAGTGCGAGCCGGGGAAGATCAGGACCCGGTCGACCTCGCGGATGACGTCCCCGGTGATCGGGTGCAGGTAGTAGAGCCGGTCGACCTCGTCGCCGAACATCTCGATCCGGATCGCCAGCTCCTCGTAGGCCGGAATGATCTCGATCGTGTCACCGCGCACCCGGAAGGTGCCGCGAGTGAACGCCATGTCGTTGCGGGCGTACTGGACGTCCACGAGTCGGCGCAGCAGCTTGTCGCGGTCCCACTCCTGCCCCACGGCGACCTCGGTGGCCTGCTGCAGGTACTCGGCGGGCGTCGCCAGGCCGTAGATCGCCGAGACCGTCGCGACCACGACCACGTCGCGGCGGGTCAGCAGCGAGTAGGTGGCCCGGTGGCGCAGCCGCTCGACCTCCTCGTTGATGGAGGCGTCCTTCTCGATGTACGTGTCCGTCTGCGCGACATACGCCTCGGGCTGGTAGTAGTCGTAGTACGAGACGTAGTACTCCACGGCGTTGTTCGGCAGGAGCTCGCGGAACTCCTTGGCCAGCTGCGCGGCGAGCGTCTTGTTGTGGGCCATCACCAGCGCCGGCCGCTGCAGCTTCTCGATCAGCCACGCGGCCGTGGCGGACTTGCCGGTGCCCGTGGCGCCCAGCAGCACCACGTCCCGCTCGTCGGCGTCGATGCGCTCGGCGAGCCCGGCGATCGCGGTCGGCTGGTCGCCGGCCGGGTCGTACTCGCTGACGACTTCAAAGCGCCCCTCGGCGCGGGGAATATCGAATGCCACGGCCCAACGGTAGCCCGCCGGTCCGACATCGGTCGCCCTCGCCGGTGACTTTTCACCGCCCGGATCGTTGGTCCCTTCGTGAGCACCATTACCGCTACCTCTTTGAAGTCCGTCCTGCTCTGGACGCTGATCGCCGCGCTCGCGATCGGCACCGCCGGCTGGTTCGCCGTCTCCTGCGGGAGCGACCGCGCCGACGCCGAGCGCCCCGTCACCGAGGAGGAAGCCAGGGCGCTGGCCGAGCTTCGCCACCGCAACTTCGACTCCGAACCGGTCGCGGTCCGCCTGACCTACCCGGTCGAGGGCGAGCAGGTCGTCGTCGACGGCTACCTCGACTGGCGGACCCCGCTGCTGTACGTCCGCGCACCGGGCGCGGACGGCGAGGACCGCCTGGTGCAGGCGGTGCCGGGTCTGGTGGCCCACCGCGCCGACCACGAGACGTTCGACGACGTCCGCGTGCCGGGCCAGGGCTGGTCGACGCGGCAGATGCTGGCCGGAGGGGCCGCTCCCGACCAGATGATGTTCGACATCCTGGCCTCCTCCCTGTTCACCCTCAGCGCCGAGCAGGACGCCGACCCGGCCTACGTCGCCGAGCGCGCCACCTGGCAGGAGGAGGGCCTCGTCGACGGCGAGAACGTCGACACCTACCGCGCCCCCATCATGGTCGACGCCGGCCAGGCGACGGCCTCGAATCCGGAGGCGCTCTACTCGCTGGACGAGGAGGGGAGCATCCGGCGCTTCCAGGTCAACACCGGCGGTGCGGACCTGGCGTCGGTCGAATTCCTCCGCGAGGTCGAGTTCGACGCCGCCGGCCTCGAGCGGATCGATCTGCTCGGCGGCCCGCGGATCGAGCCGTCGACGGTCGACACGGACCTGGCCGAGACCCTCGCTCACCTGCGTCACGAGAACTGGTCTTCCTCGGCGACGGTGGAGATGACCGTGCCGGTCGGCCACGGGCGGGTCGCGAGCGGTCACGGCCACATCGACTGGCGCACGATGACCGCCTACCTGAACATCACCGAGGACGGCGAGCATCGGCTGGTGCTGGCGCGGCCCGGCGGCCTCGCCGAGCTGCCGGTCGATACGGACGAGCTGCCCGAGCCGCTGCCGGTCGAGGGGTGGGAGACGCACGCTCTCGGCGACGAGGACATCAAGGAGCATTTCGGGCAGCTCGAGACCCTCACCTACCGGCTGCTCGAGATGGCCGCCGAAGACCCTGAGGACCCCTCGACGATGGCCGAGGAGGCGTCGCTCCTGCGTGTCGACGAGATCGACGGCGAGCCGACGCACGTGGTCGAGTTCCCGGTGGTCGGCGACGCCCGCGCGGAGGCCGGTCAATCGGCGTTCCGGTACCACCTCTCGGGCGAGCGGCTGAGGAAAGTCGAGCTGATGACGCCCTTCGGCGTCGCCGGCGCCGAGCTGTCGTACGAGGACTACCCGATCGCGGCGATTCCGTGGTCGGTCAGCGAGCGGATCGGCTGACGACCGGATTCACCGCGAACGGCGCGGTCAGCACACCGGCGGGTGCCAGCCGGAGGCCTCGGCCCACCGGTTGGCGCGGGGCCAGCCTTCACGCAGGAACCACGGTTCCTTCGCCTCGGCGTAGGCCGTCACCGAGTCCACCTTGGCGGCCAGCTCCCCTTTGGCCTGGGCGTAGTCGGCGCGGGCCTGCGCGTCGGCGCGCAGCCAGTCGCGGAACAGGAGCGCGAACCGCTGGCCGGGGCTGTCGATGGGCCGGAAGTGGATGTGCGCGATGTTGCCCGGGTCGGCGTAGCCGTAGAGGCGCTTCTCCCACTCCGAGAGGTCGGGGCGATCGGGCTTCGGGTCGTCGAAGGCCTCGCCGCCGAAGAAGCCGGCCGCGCCGAGCTCCTCCTGCATCATGTCGACCGCTCTGAGGGTCACGACGGTGACCTGGATGTCGATGACGTCCTTCGACGGCAGGCCGGAGACGGCCGTCGACCCGACGTGGTCGATGCGGACCGCGCTCGGCCCCATCACGCGCCGCAGGCGCGCGGCCAGGTGTTCGAAGCGGCGCGGCCAGGCCGGGTCGGACTCGACGAACTGGAGCTTCTCGGGCCGGTGCTCCTCGCGGCGCAGGCGGAGGTTCTCGGCGAAGGGCACGATGCGCTCGTCCCAGAGCATCGCCACGCGCCGGCCGATCTCCTCGACGCCGTCGCGGTTGTAGAGGACGACGTCGCAGACTTCCCGGCGCTCGGCGTCGCTCGCCTGAGCGTCGATGCGTCGGATGGCGTCGTCGCGGGACATGCCGCGTTCGACGAGCCGTTCGAGCCGGAGCTCCCGCGGCGCCTCCACATCGATGGCGAGGTGGAAGCTCGGTGCCTGGCCGGTCTCGGCCAGCAGTGGAATGTCTTGGACGACGATCGCGTCGTCGTTCTGGGCATCGGTGAGTTCACGGGCGCGCTGGCGCACTCGCGGGTGGATGATCGCCTCGAGTTCGGCGCGGGCGTGCGCGTCGTCGAAGACGATCCGGGCGAGCCGGGCGCGGTCGAGGGCCCCGTCGGCGTCGAGCACTTCGGGGCCGAATCGGGATACCACCGCGGCCAGGCCGTCGGTGTCGGGGGCGACGACCTCTCGGGCGAGGGCGTCCGCGTCGACGACGTAGGCTCCCAGCTTCTCGAGCTCCGCCGCGACCGTGCTCTTACCGGCTCCGATGCCACCGGTCAATGCGACTTTAAGCACATCTAAAACACTACCCGCCCCAGGAGAACAACCTGGGACGGGTAGTGGTCCGTCAGCTTAAAGAGCACTAGCTCCCGGCGAGCTTCTCGCGCAGAGCGGCGAGGGCCTCGTCGGTGGCCAGCGTGCCAGAAGGCTCGGCCGGAGCCGCCTTCTTCTCCGCGGGCTTCTTCTTCTCGGCCTTCTCGACCTTCTCGCCCTCGGCGGGCTTGGCCGGCGGCTCGGAGATGGTGCGCTCGGCGATCTGCTTGCCGTGCTCCTCCCAGCGGGTGCGGGCCTCGGCGTACTGACGCTCCCACTCCTCGCGGGCCTCGTCGTAGCCTTCCATCCACTCGCCGGTCTCCGAGTCGAAGCCCTCCGGGTAGATGTAGTTGCCCTGGTCGTCGTACTGCGCGGCCATGCCGTACAGCGTCGGGTCGAACTGCTCCTCGTTCTCGACGAAGGCCTCGTTGGCCTGCTTGAGCGACAGGGAGATCCGGCGGCGGTCCAGGTCGATGTCGATGACCTTGACCATGGCGTCGGAGCCGACCTTGACGACCTGCTCGGGCACCTCCACGTGGCGCTCGGCCAGCTCGGAGATGTGGACCAGGCCCTCGATGCCGTCCTCGACGCGGACGAACGCGCCGAACGGGACGAGCTTGGTGACCTTGCCCGGCACGATCTGGCCGATCGCGTGGGTGCGGGCGAACTGGCGCCACGGGTCTTCCTGGGTCGCCTTCAGCGACAGGGAGACGCGCTCGCGCTCCAGGTCGACCTCGAGCACCTCGACCTCGACCGGCTGGCCGACCTCGACGACCTCGCTCGGGTGGTCGATGTGCTTCCAGGACAGCTCCGAGACGTGCACCAGGCCGTCGACGCCGCCGAGATCGACGAAGGCGCCGAAGTTGACGATCGAGGAGACGGTGCCCTTGCGGACCTGGCCCTTGGCCAGCTGGTGGAGGAACTCGGTGCGGACCTCGGACTGGGTCTGCTCCAGCCAGGCGCGACGCGACAGGACCACGTTGTTGCGGTTCTTGTCGAGCTCGATGATCTTGGCCTCCAGCTCACGGCCGACGTACGGCTGGAGGTCGCGCACGCGGCGCATCTCCACCAGCGACGCCGGCAGGAAGCCGCGGAGCCCGATGTCGAGGATGAGACCGCCCTTGACCACTTCGATGACCGAGCCGCGGACGACGCCGTCCTCGTCCTTGATCTTCTCGATCGTGCCCCAGGCGCGCTCGTACTGGGCGCGCTTCTTTGACAGGATCAGACGGCCTTCCTTGTCCTCCTTCTGGAGGACGAGGGCCTCAACGTGATCGCCCACAGCGACGACGTCTTCAGGGTCCACGTCGTGTTTGATCGACAGCTCGCGCGAGGGGATGACGCCCTCGGTCTTGTAGCCGATGTCGAGCAGGACTTCGTCCCGGTCGACCTTGACGACGGTACCTTCCACGATATCGCCGTCGTTGAAGTATTTGATGGTCGCGTCGATCGCGGCAAGGAGATCCTCGTCAGAAGCGAACTCGTCGACCGTGGTGCTGTTCTCAGCGTTGCTCGAGGTGGCCTCGATGCTGCTCGTCATGTGGGCTGGTGCTCCGGATACGTTCAGAATTGTGGGCTCGCGCCCGCGCCTCGCTAATGTACGGCTCCCGCAGGCGTCGCCGTCGACTGCTGACTCACGGCTCCGCAAGCGTGTTGTGAGGTGCGAGACGCGAATGCTCGCAGTTACCTGTTCGCCTGGCCGCCCTGCCGTCTCCGGCTCGTGCCCTGCTCCCTTCTGAGGACACGGACGTGCCTAGGCCAGTCCAGGTTACCGTGCGCGATAATCCCACGCCAGCCCGGGCCGCACCTGGTGTCGACTGACACCTCAGTGAGCGGCGGATTCCCACGACTCACCGAAACCGGCCGAGACGGTCAGCGGCACCGGAAGCTCCGCGGCGCCCGACATCTGCTCGCTCACGAGCCGCTCGAGGCGGTCGGCCTCGCCGGGCGCGACCTCGCAGACCAGCTCGTCGTGGACCTGCAGCAGCACCCGGGAGCCGAGACCCTGGGCGCGCAGCTCGCGGTCGACGTTCAGCATCGCGGTCTTCATGATGTCGGCGGCGCTGCCCTGGATCGGGGCGTTGAGCGCGGCCCGTTCGGCCATCTCGCGGCGCTGCCGATTGTCGCTGGTCAGGTCCGGGAAGTAACGACGACGGCCCATGATCGTCTCGGTGTACCCGGTCTTGCGGGCCGCCTCCACGGTGTCGCGCAGGAAGTCGCGGACCTTCCCGAAGCGGTCGAAGTAGTCGGCCGAGAGCTGCTGGGCCTCCTCGGTCGAGACCCCCAGCTGCTGGCTGAGCCCGTAGGTCGACAGCCCGTAGGCCAGGCCGTACGACATGGCCTTGATCTTGCGGCGGTGTTCGGCGGAGACCTCGGCGGGAGCGACGCCGAAGACCTTCGCGGCGACGGCGCGGTGGATGTCCTCGCCGGATTTGAAGGCATCGATGAGGACTTCGTCGCCGGTCAGGCTCGCCATGATCCGCATCTCGATCTGGCTGTAGTCCATGGTCATCAGCGACTCGTAGCCGTCGCCGACCACGAAGCCGGCGCGGATGTCGCGCCCGGCCTCGGAGCGGACCGGGATGTTCTGCAGGTTCGGGTCGGATGACGACAGACGCCCGGTCGCGGCCACGGTCTGGTGGAACGTGGTGTGGATGCGCCCGTCGGGCTGGATCGTGGACCGCAGGCTCGCCACGATCTGCTTGAGCTTCTCGACGTCGCGGAAGCGCAGCAGCTGCTCCAGCAGCGGGTGCCGCGTCTTGACGAACAGCTGCTGGAGGGCCTCGGCGTCGGTCGTGTAGCCGGTCTTGGTGCGCTTGGTCTTGGGCATCTTCAGTTCCTCGAAGAGGATCTCCTGAAGCTGCTTGGGCGAGCGCATGTTGAACTGGCGGCCGACGATCTCGTGCGCGGCGTCGGTCGCGTCCTTCGCCTTGGCAGAGAAGCTCGCCTCGATGTCGGCGAAGTGCCCCTCGTCGGCGGCGATGCCGGTGATCTCCATGCGCGCCAGCACCCCGGTGAGCGGGTACTCCATCTTCTCGGCCAGCTCCGCCTGCTTGCGCTCGGCCAGCCGCCCCGCCATCTCGGCGGCCAGGTCGGCGACGACTCCCGCCGCGGCGCAGTCGGCTTCGAAGCGGGTCTTGTCGTCGGCCATCGCCGCGTCGAGGCCGACCAGCGTCGCCTGCTTGGTCTCCTGGACGGTCGTCTCGAGCTCGCGGCCGAGGTACTGCATCGCCAGGTCGCCCAAGGCGTAGTTGCGCTGCTCGGGCTTGAGCAGGTAGGCGGCGATCACGGTGTCGGCCTTCAGGCCCGCCGGCTCGGGCCAGCCGGCCGCGTCGGCGCCCCAACTGAAGCCCTTGACGTCGTGGACGATCTTGCCGCGCCCCGCGTCGGCGAGCCACTCGGTCCAGACGCGGTCGTCTTCGGCGTCGAGCTGGGACGGGTCGAACCAGAGCGCGTCGCCGCCCTCGGCCAGCGCGATGGAGTCGATCGATCCGGCGCCGGACTCGAAGGTGCCGGTGTAGGCGACGGCCACGTCGCCCCGGTGGGCGTCGAGCCAGGCGCGCAGCCCTCCGGGTTCGAGGCGCTCGGCGTTGAGGTCGGCGACCTCGGGTTGCTTGCAGGCCGGCTCGCCGACGGCCTTGTCGCCGAGGCTGTTGTTGAGCCGCTCGCCGAGGGTGCGGAACTGCAGGGCGTCGAACAGGGCGTTGGTGTCCTCGACCGACCAGCCCTTCCAGGTCAGGGCCGGGAAGTCGGAGGGGAGTTCGAGGTCGTCGACCAGGCAGTTGAGGCGGTGGTTGCGCATGACGTCGTCGAGGTGGTCGCGGAGGTTCTGGCCGGCCTTGCCGCCGATCTCGTCGACCTTGGCGATGAGCGCGTCGAGGGAGCCGTATTTGGCGAGCCACTTCGCGGCGGTCTTGGGGCCGACGCCGGGGACGCCGGGGAGGTTGTCGGCCTTCTCGCCGACCAGTGCGGAAAGGTCGCGGTACCGCTCGGGCGGGACGCCGTACTTCTCCTGGACGAACTCGGGGGTGTAGTGGGCCAGGTCGGTGACGCCCTTGACCGGGTAGAGCAGGGTGACGTCCTCGCCGACCAGTTGGATCGCGTCGCGATCGCCCGAGGAGATGAGGGTGTGCGCTCCGGCGGCCCGGCCCTGCGCGGCCAGGGTGGCGATGATGTCGTCGGCCTCGTAGTTCTCCTTGGTGAGCCACTTGATGCCGAAGGCCTCCAGGACCTCCTGGATGATGGGGATCTGGCTCTTGAACTCGCCGGGGGTCTCGTCGCGGCCGTCCTTGTACTCGGCGTACTCGTCGGTGCGGAAGGACCGGCGGGAGACGTCGAAGGCCACGGCGATGTGGGTGGGCCGGTGGTCCCGCAGGAGGTTGATGAGCATCGAGGTGAAGCCGTAGACGGCGTTGGTGACTTGGCCGTCGTCGGTGGAGAACTTCTCGGCCGGGAGGGCGAAGAAGGCTCGGAAGGCCATGGAATGGCCGTCGATCAGCAGGAGGCGGGATTGCGAAGCGGTCACGTCTCAGAGCCTATCGACTGGCTCTGACAAGTCCCGGCCACGCCTCGCGGGGGCGGGCCTCAGGCGAACGGCCCGCCTCCCCGTGCGGGGCGGCGGGCCGCGAAGCGGGTCGGGGGCCGGTCACTCGGCGTCTTGGGATTCCTTCTCATTGGCCTCGTCGATGACGCGCTGGGCGACGTCGCGCATCGAGAGGCGGTGGTCCATGGCGGCGCGCTGGATCCAGCGGAAGGCGTCGGGCTCGGGCATGCCGTACTGGGTCATGAGCAGGCCTTTGGCGCGGTCGACGAGCTTGCGGACTTCGAGGCGCTCGTTGAGGTTCTCGACTTCCTTCTCCAGCGCCGTCATCTCGGCGAAGCGGGTGATCGACAGTTCGATCGCCGGCACCAGATCGGACTTCTGGAACGGCTTGACGAGGTAGGCCATGGCGCCGGCGGACTGGGCCCGGTTGATCAGGTCGCGCTGGCTGAAGGCGGTGAGGATCACGACGGGGGCGATGCGCGCGGACACGATCTTCTCGGCGGCCTGGAGGCCGTCCATGATCGGCATCTGGATGTCGCAGATCACCAGGTCGGGCTGGTGCTCCTGGGCGAGCCGGACGGCGGCCTCGCCGTCGGCGGCTTCGGCTACCACCTCATAGCCTTCCTCGGTGAGCATCTCGGCCAGGTCGAGGCGGATGAGCCCCTCGTCTTCGGCGATGAGCACGCGCTTGCGCGGCTCCTCGGCGGCCTTGCTCGTCATGCGTGTCCGTACCTTTCATGCGCGGCTGGTCGGTAGGGCGTGCGGCATCGAAGGCACACCAGGGACTCAGCTTATCCGCCGCGGACTCCGGCCGCACCTCCCTATGTCGAGCGTTTCGACGGCCGGGCCCGACTGCCGTCCGCTCCGCCCCACGGGTATCATATGCTGCGGTCCGGGCCTGTCTTCCCGGAGCCCGGGGCGGTATTCCAATTGGCAGAGAAGACGGATTCAAAACCCGTACAGTGTGGGTTCGAGTCCCACCCGCCCTACACCACAGACCCGTACGCCTTCACGGCTTCGTACGGGTCTGCTGCCTTCTGAGTGTTCTGCCTGTTCAGGTGGGGGTTCTCGGGTTCTGTCAGAGGGCGTCGAAGCGGTCTCGAGCCCGGGCGGGGGCGGCGGCGTGGTCGTCGATGTCCTTCCACGGGTCGGACTTCTGCGCGAGGCGTCTGCGGATCGTCTTGACGGTGTAGCCGTCGGGCTCGGAGCGGCCGAGCTCTGACCAGTCCAGCGGGGTGGCCACGGTCGCGCCGGGGCGGGCGCGCAGCGAGTACGGCGTGATGAACGTCTGGCCGTAGGAGTTGCGGCCGGCGTCGAGGAAGACGCGGTCGCCGCGGCGCCGCTTGCGTTGAGCGGTGGTCAGTCGGTCGGGGTCGCGGGCGGCGAGGTGGTCGGCGATGTCGGCCGCCAGGTCGCGGACGAACTTGAAGTCGGCTGAGCGGTCCAGTGGGGCGACCACGTGGTAGCCGCGTCCGCCGGTGGCTTGCACGAACGGCGTCAGTCCGATCTCGGTGTAGAGGTCGCGCGCCTGGCGGGCGACCGTTCGGAGTGTGGCCGTCGGGACGCCGTCGGGCGGATCGATGTCGATCACCAGGCGGTCGGGGTGGCCCTTTTTATCTATGGTGGACAGCCATATGTGGAACTCGATCGTGGCCTGATTCGCCAGGTACACCAAAGTGGCGGCGTCGTCGCACACCACGTGGCTGACCGAGCCGTCGGAGCGCTGCGGCACCTCGACGATGTTCACCCAGTCGGGGAAGTAGTCCGAGGCATCCTTCTGGAAGAACCCGTCGGCGGCGATCCCGTCGGGAAAGCGCCGCATGGTCAACGGGCGGCCGGTGAGATGCGGAAGCATCATGTCGGCGACCGAACGGTAGTGGTCGATCACGTCGCCCTTGCTGACGTGCTCGCCCGGATAGAACTCCTTGTCGAGCCTTGACACGTCGACCTCGTGGTCGGCGACGTGGATCGTCTGTGAGGCCATGTCAGCTCGTCTCCCGATCGACCTTCTCAAGCGGCGCCGCGGCGTCATGCGCGGAGGTACCCGGCCGCTCTCGCCGCCAAACTGACCGGCGATGCCCGGCGGTGGCCCCCGCCGGGACAAGACGGACGCCGCCTTCCCCGGACTGCTGACGCGCTCATCGGTCGGCAAAGCCACGACCAGGCCGAATCCCTTACGACGCAGGGGTTCGCACCGGAGCACAAAGGTCTCATTCACTGACCTGCGCCAATGCGAGCAGGCGGCGGCCATCGCGGCATTTGATCGCTCGGTACGGAGAGCTAAAATCAAAGGTGGCAAAACTCGGGTGCATCGTCATTCGAGGGGTCGCCGCGCTCGCCGTCGCGGATGCACGACAGGCGGGGACGGCGCGGTCCGCTGCGCCTGTCGCGGCCGAAAATGCAAGTCGGTGGCCGCGCGTCGCGGCCGCGACCATGTTCAAAGGAGATAAATGACCCCTGCGGCCGTTCATGAGACGAATGACCGGTTCGAACACCCTGCACTGTTCTACTCGGATACCGAAGAATATCTGGCCGGAACGATACCGTTCATCGACGCGGGGCTCGCCGCCGACGAGCCCGTGGCCGTCGCCGTGCCGCGGCAGAACCTCGAATCCGTTCGGGACGCCCTCGGCTCCTCGGCCGAGCACGTCCTCCTGGTGGACATGACCGAGGTCGGCGCGAACCCCGGGCGGATCATCCCGAGCGTGCTCCGCACGTTCGCCGACACGCACCCGGACCGCCGGGTACGGATCATCGGCGAGCCGATCTGGCCGGGGCGCACCGAACTCGAGTATCCGGCCTGCGTCCAGCACGAGGCACTGCTCAACCTCGCGTTCGACGGCCGCGCGGTCACCAAGCTGTGCCCGTACGACACCAAGGGACTCGGCGACTGGGTCATCACCGACGCGAGGGCCACCCATCCGGTGCTGATCGACCGCACCGGGGAGCACGTCAGCGACCAGTACGACCCCGACCGCATTCTCTGCGACTACAACCAGCCGCTCACTCCCCCGCCGCGCACGGCGCTCGAACGCGTCGCCGACGAGGAGACGCTCGACAACGCGCGCTGGTTCGTCACCGCCTACGGGCACCGGGCCGGGCTGACGGGCAATCAGCTCGTCGACCTCGAGATCGCGGTGACGGAGCTGCTGACCAACAGCATCGACCACGGCGGCGGCATCGGGACCTTCCGCATCTGGACCGATGACAAGCACCTCGTCTGCGAGGTGAGCGATTCGGGCCGGATCACCGATCCGCTCGTCGGCCGACGCCCGTCGGACGAGACCGATCGCCGCGGTCGCGGGCTGCTGCTGGTCAACCAGATCGTGGACCTCGTCCGCATGCACACCAGTCCCGTCGGCACGACGGTGCGGATCCACCTTCGACTTCCGGCCTCATTACACGAGGTGTTCCAGGGGGCACGGCCGCGGCCGTGCCCCCTGATGCCGCCGCTAGTCGGTCGGGAGCCACACCCGCATGGTGGCCGGTCCCCTGGTGGCCCGAAGGTGGAACGGGATGAGGCCGATCTCGGTCGCCGCCGCCGATCCGGGCTCGGTGGCGGGCCCGTAGGGCCAGGCGTCCGTCCGGTCGTGGAGGCGGCCGGTCACGGCCACCTTGCCGCCGTGGTCGGCCGGGGCCCCGGCGGAGTCGACTGTGAGGTCGGCGATGTCGGCGCCGCCGGGCAGGTCGACCGATTCGGCGCACAGGACCAGCGGACCGCGTTCGACGGCGACGCAGCCGCGGACGGCGTCGATGCGCGGGTCCGGCAGCGTCCACCTCGGTGCGACCGGCAGTTCGAGCCGGACGGTGTCGCCCGGCGCGAAGTCCCGGGCGACCTCGGCGGCGCCCGGTCCGACCACGCTGGTGTTCCCGTCCGGGTCGGTCACCGTCGCGCCCTCGGCCCAGGCGGGGACGCGCATCTGCAGCGCCCAGTGCCCGGCGTCGTTGCGGTCGACGCGGACGGTGATCGCGCCGTCGTCGGGATAGTCGGTCTCCACGGCGATCTCGATCGGTCCGCCGGGCAGGTCGGTGGTGATCCGGCCGGTCGCGTACTGGTGGAGCTGGAGTCCGCCGTCGTCGACGGTGGCGATGTAAGCCGCCAGCGACGCGAAGGTCCGCGCCAGGTTGGTCGGGCAGCATGAGACGTCGAACCATGGGGCGCGTTGCCCGCCGGCGGCGCGGTGGGACAACGCTCCGGCGACGGGCGCCTCGTCGGCGGTGCGCTGGTGGAGCGGGTTGGCGTAGAAGAACGCCTTGCCGTCCGGAGCCACGGCCCCTGCCAAGACGTTCCAGGCGATCCGCTCGATCGAGTCGGCGTAATCAGTGCGGCCGGTGGCCAGCAGCATTCTCCAGGCGGTCATGACGGCGCCGACGCCGGCGCAGGACTCGGCGTAGGCGCGATCGGGCGGGAGCGAGAAGTCCTCGCCGAACGCCTCGTCGGTGTAGCGCGAACCCATGCCGCCGGTGATGTGGGTGCGCCGGGCGAGGGTGCGATCCCATTGCCGCTGAACGGCTTCGAGGAGCTCGTCGTCGCCGGTTTCGACGGCGACGTCGACCGCGCCGGAGGAGAGGTAGAGGGCGCGCACGGCGTGGCCGCGCAGAACTTCGGCGTCGCGGACGGGCACGTCGTCCTGGTAGTACTCGCGGCCGAAGCCGCCCTCCGCGAGCGTGTGCCGGCCGTGGCGGTCGATGAACAGCTTCGCCTGCTCGAGGTAGCGTTCCTCGCCGGTGGCGCGGGCGAACTCGGCCAGCGCGACTTCGATTTCGGCGTGTCCGCAGATGCTCTCGATGCCGCCGGGCCCGAAGGTGTCGCAGACGTGGTCGGCGACTTTGCGGGCGACGGCGACGAAGTCGTCCTCGCCGTGGGTGCGCAGTCGCGCGACGGCGGCTTGGATGAGGTGCCCGTAGCAGTAGAGCTCGTGGCCCCATTCGAGGTTGGAGTACCGGGGCTCCTGGCCCGGGTGGCCGAACATGGTGCTGAGGTAGCCGTCGGGTTCCTGGGCGGCGGCGATCTGCTCGGTGAGCCGGGCGAACCGCGCTTCCAGTTCCGGGGATCCGTTGCGGCCGATCTCCCAGGCCATGGCCTCGGCGAGTTTGTAGATCTCGGAGTCGGAGAACTCGCGGCCGGCGCGTTCGAACGGCTGACCGGTCGCGGCCTTCGCGAAGTTGGCGAGCCAGCCGAGTTCCTCGAGCCAGTGCAGGCAGTGCCAGATGGTGGCTTCGGCGTTGGCCTGCTGGCGCCGGCCCCAGTAGCCGCCGGTGATGCGGACTTCGTCGAGTCCCAGGGGGCGAAGCGCGCCTCGGCTCGGCTGCACGGGTGTCGGCTTGTTCATCCTCTGCTGGCTCCTGTCGGGTCGGCTGCGGGGGTGTCCTGGCATCAGGAAAAGGTTTTCGGACGGATGTCGACGACATGTTATGGCCTGCCCGAAGCGGTGTCAACGCGCGTGGCCGAGCTGGCACGGGCCCGGACTCACAGCGCCGGGTTCGTCCGAAATCCGGTGCGTCGGTTTTTCCGCCGGTCGGCTAGAGTCGATCCGACTTCGCCCGCGCGGCGGGGCGAGCCGTGGAGGAGGACGTATGGCCGGACGTGCCGGTTCCCGTGGGAGCCGGGTGGCGACGCTGTCCGATGTGGCGAAACTGGCCGGTGTATCGGTGGCCACCGCCTCCAAGGCCCTCAACGGCCGCGACCACGTCCGGGCCCAGACGAGGGAGCGGGTGATGGAGGCGGCCGCCCAGCTCTCGTTCTCCCCCAACTCGCTGGCCCGGGGGCTGCTGGCCGGGCGCAGCGGCACGGTCGGGCTGCTGACTTCCGACCTGGTGGGTCGCTTCAGCCTGCCGATTCTCACCGGGGCCGAGGACGCTTTCGGGGCCGGGCAGGTGTCGGTGTTCCTGTGCGACGCGCGCGGCGATGCGATCCGTGAACGGCATCATGTGAAGGAGCTGCTCAGCCGGCGGGTGGACGGGCTGATCGTGGTCGGCGGCAGCACCGATCCGCGGCCGCCGCTGGCCGACGCGGTCGATGTGCCGGTGGTGTACGCCTACGCGCCGTCAGAGGACCCGGACGATCTCTCGATCGTGCCGGACAACGTCGGCGCGGGGCGAATGGCAGTGGAGCACCTGGTCGCGTGCGGGCGCAGTCGGATCGCTCACATCAGCGGCGACCGCGGTTACAGCGCGGCCCGGGACCGCGTCACCGGGGCGCTGGAGGGCTTGGGCGAGGCCGGGCTCGTGCCGGTCGGCGAGGTGGCTTACGGCACCTGGACGGAGGGCTGGGGCCGCGCCGCGGCGGGGATGCTGCTGGACCGGCACCCGGAGGTCGACGCGGTGATCTGCGGCAGCGATCAGGTGGCCCGGGGCGTGCTGGAGACCGTGCGCGAGCGCGGTCGCAGGGTTCCCGAGGACGTGGCGGTGATGGGCTTCGACGACTGGGAGGTGCTGACGACCGGCGCCAGGCCTCCGCTGACGAGTGTGGACATGAATCTGGAGGAGCTGGGCCGCGCCGCCGCCAGGGCGTTGTTCAACGCCATCGACGACGAGCCCGACAGCGGCGTGCGGTCGATGCCGTGCCGCGTGGTGATCCGGGGTTCGACCGCCCCGCTCACCTGACCGGCACGTGGCAGCCGGCCAGGTGATCGTCGACCATGCCGACGGCCTGCATCATCGCGTACGCGGTCGTGGGGCCGACGAAACGGAATCCGCGCCGCTTCAGCTCCTTGGCCAGCGCGGTGGATTCGGGGGTCACGGCCGGGAGTTCGCCGAAAGTCTCGGGCCTGTCGCGTTTCGGCGGGGCGAAGTCCCAGATCAGTTCGGCCAGTGAGCAGTCGAGCGCCATGGCGGCTTTGGCGTTGGCGATGGTGGCGGCGATCTTGGCGCGGTTGCGGACGATGCCGGCGTCGCCGAGCAGCCGTTCGGCGTCCTCGTCGGTGTAGGCGGCGACCTTCTCGATCCGGAAGCCGTCGAAGGCGGCGCGGAACGCCTCTCGTTTTCGCAGGATCGTCAGCCAGGACAGGCCGGATTGGAACGCTTCCAGGCTGATGCGTTCGAACAGGTCGTCGTCGCCGCGCAGCGGTGCGCCCCACTCGTGGTCGTGGTAGCTCCGGTAGATCTCGGGCTCGGCGCCCCACCGGCATCGGGCCAGTCCGTCGGCGCCGATGATCACGTCCTGTTCCATGTGCGCTCCTTCCTGCGGGTTCGACCGTACGTCGCGGGACCGACGGTTCTGGTCGCGGCGCGGGTCGGTCCTCGTGGTTGCGTCCGCCGCGCGCCGAGGGTTACGATTCGGACACGATCGGCGATCCCCACCCGCCGATGGGCTCTGGTCGAGTTGATCCCCCGCCGGCAGCTCACATCGACGAGGACCAAAGCGACCCTTTGAGGTGACACATATGAATACCAGCACGTCGATACCCACCGTCTCGGGCGCGCGCCCGGTGCTGGGCCACAGCCTCGAGCTCGCTCGCGACCCGCTCGGCCTGTTCATGCGAGGCCATCGCGAGCACGGTTCGATGTTCCGCATCCGAATGCCGCTCAAGGAGCTGGTGGTCCTGCTCGGATCGGAGCACAACAAGCTCGCCTTCGCCGAGACCGACCACAAGCTGTCCATCCGCACCGCCTATCCGTTCTTCCTGCGGATGTTCAGCACCGACTTCTACTTCTTCGCTCCCTACGACGAGTACAAGCGCCAGCGCCAGGTGGTGCTGCCGCGTTTCCAGGGCCGCCAGCTCGACACCTATGTGGAGATCATGGAGGCCGAGTCGAAGTCGTTCATGGACGGCATGGGCGACAGCGGCGAGCTGACGATCCCCGACGACTTCGGGCCGCTGATCATGCGGGTGGCCGCGCACGCGTTCCTCGGGGAGCGCTTCGCGGAGACCACCACCGACTGGTTCGAGGAGTTCCGCCGCTTCTCGGAGGGCGCCGACTTCATCACGCCCGGCTGGCTGCCGGCGCCGCACCTGCTGCGCAGCCGCGCGGCCGGCAAACGCATCCGAGAGCGGCTCCAGCAGATCGTCGACAAACGCCGCGCCGAGCCTGGCGACGGCGAGGACTTCCTGGACTACTTCGTCGAGGCCGAGTACGACGACGGCACGCCGGTACCCGACGACATCCTCCTGCACTTGATCATCATGCTGGTGTGGGCCGGGCACGAGACGACGACCGGGCAGATCTCGTGGGGGCTGATCGACCTGCTGCGCCACCCCGGCGAGTTGGAGCGGGCGCGCGAGGAGTTCGCGGACATGCCGGACTTGATGAGCGCCAAAGACGTCCGGCGGCTCGGCCATCTCGACCGGTGCCTGCACGAGTCGGAGCGGCTGCATCCGGTCGCGCCGATGATGGCGCGGAGCACGCTCGAGCCGATGGAGGTGGACGGGAGGCGGATTCCGGCCAAGTCGGTGGTGCTGCTGTCTCCGGCGGCCACGCACCGGCTCGAGTCGGAGTTCCACGAGCCCGAGTCGTATCTGCCCGATCGCTACGCCGAGGAGCCCGAGCAGCTGCGTCGGCTCATCGGGTTCGGCGGCGGTCTGCACCGGTGCCTGGGGATGCGGTTCGCCTACCTGGAGATGACGGTGGTGCTGGCCAGACTGCTGCAGCACTACGAGTTCACGCTGCTCAATCCCGATCCGCAGGCGATCACGGGTCAGGGCGCCAAATGGCCCGAGCCGACTCGGGTGGCCTACCGGCGGACTTAATCGCTTGCCGGTCCCTCTCGCCGCTGCGAGGGTGGGACCATGCGCACCGAACCGTCCTGGCGCACTTTCGAACGCGTCGCCGATTCCTACGACACGGTCCTGCCGTTCTTCGGCGAGATGGGCGAGGCGCTCGTCGCCGCGCTCGCCCCGGCCGCGGGCACCCGGGTGCTCGACGTCGGGGCGGGCAGCGGCGCGCTGGTCGGTCCGGCGCTGGCTCGAGGCTGCGCCGTCACCGGGATCGACGCGTCGCCGGCCATGCTCGACCGGCTCGCCCGGACTCACCCGGGTGCCGAGACGCGCGTCATGAACGCCGAGTCGCTCGAGTTCGACGACGCGAGTTTCGACCTGGTCACCGCCGCGTTCGTGATCCACCTCCTCGACGACCCCGCGAAGGGCGCCTCCGAGGCGTTCAGGGTGCTGCGCCGAGGCGGGCACTTCGCTCTGACTTCCGGGGCCGCTCCGAAACGGGTGGAGGCGAACGCGATCCAGGACGCGCTGGACGCCTTGTTCGCCGAGTTCAGCGCCCATCTGCCGCCGAACGGCGGCATGGGGTCGCCGGTCCCCCCGGCGGACCTGCTGTCCGAGGCGGGGCTCGTCGACATCGAGTCCCTGCACGCCGAGGTGAGCATTCCGGTGCCCGACGGCGACAGGCTGTGGGCTTCGGCGCTGTCGCACGGTTACCGGGCCTTCATCGACGACCTTCCGGCCGAGCGGCGCGAAGCGATGCGCTGGCGCATGCGCGCGATTCCAGGACCCGGGGCGGTGCTGCAGCGCGCCGCGCCGCTGGTCATCGGCCGCAAACCCTGACGCAAAGGAGCATGTCATGACCGTCGACCACAGCGGGCACGCGGAGTGGATCGAAGCCAACCGGGCGATGTGAGACGAACGCGTGCCGATCCACGCCGAAAGCGAGTATTACGACCAGGACGGTTTCCGCGAGGGCCGCGATGAGATCCGCGACTTCGAGGCGGCCGAGGTCGGCGACGTGACCGGGAAGCGCCTCCTGCACCTCCAGTGCCACATGGGGCAGGACACGCTGTCGTGGGCGCGCCGCGGTGCAACGAGGGTCGTGGGCCTGGACTTCTCCGAGCCCGCCGTGGCGGTCGCGCGGAACCTGGCCGCCGAGCTCGGGCTCGGTCCCGAGCGCGCCGAGTTCGTGGTGTCGGACGTCTACCGGGCCGCGGGGGCCGTGCCCGATGCGGACTACGACATCGTCTACACCAGCATCGGCGTCCTGGACTGGCTCCCGGACGTGCAGCGGTGGGCCGAAGTCGCCGCCTCGCTGGTGGCACCGGGAGGGTTCCTCTACATCGCCGAGTTCCATCCGTTCCTGCACGCGCTCGACTGGGAGACCGGCACCCGCGTCGTCGACGACTACTTCTCTGCGGAGCCGTACATCGCCGAGGAGCCGGGAACGTACGCCGCTGACGCGCCGCACACGGTCCACAACCGCAGTTTCGAACGCAAGCACACCCTCGGCGACATCGTCTCCGCGGTCGCGGCCGCGGGACTGCGGATCGAGTTCCTGCACGAGTTCGAGCGAACGGTCTTCCAGAGCTTCGGCGCGGACCGGCGCGGCGCCGACGGCTGCCTGCGGTCGGTCGAGGGGCGGCCGGAGCTGCCGAGGATGTTCTCGCTCAAGGCGAGCCGGACGTGAAGCCGGTCAGTCGTCGAAGGTCAGCACCGGCACGTCGTACAGCGACCGGTTCTTGATCCTGGTGGCGTTGGGGGCGGTGACCTCGACGATGATCATCTCGGTGAGGAACTGCACGGTGGCGCGCAGCAGGTGGCTGGTGTAGCCGACGGCGCCGTGCTGCCGGGTGCCGACGCTGAGGTGGATGTGCGGGGACACGGTCCCGTACTCCTCGTCCCAGGCGAGACTGCCCGCGCCGACCGCTTCGAGGTTGGTCAGGTGCACCGCCGACCAGACCGGCGCCTCGGGGTCCTCGGGTTTGGAGCAGGTGCCGGCCAGTTCGGCCTCGGACATGCCGGCGACGAACATGGGGATGTAGCCCTGCCGGATGCCGGCCTCCTCGCAGGCGCTGCGGACCGCTTTGAAGAAGTCTTCGCCGTGTTCGAAAGTGACCGCCACAGTGCGGCCGATGTTCAGGGCATTGAGCTTCAATGGACGCTCCCTCCGGCCGGGCGTCCCGGGCGACCTTGCCCGTGGCGACCCGATGCAGCCCGGCGCACATCGGACTCCGAGTTGTCTCCTGGCCACCGCCCACCACATGCCGTAGCTCGCATCTCGGTGCCCGCCAAGCATACGCCAGCGAGTTGGCACACCGGTTCCCTCCGTGACCGGCGCTCCGGACCGGGGACGGTCGGTCTCGCTCGGCTCCCCGAGGCCGCGTCCGGTGGCGGTGCCCCGCCGCCTTCGGCATCGGCGTGCCGGACGAGGCGGGCCGGCTCGAGTTCACACGCGTCAGTGACGGCGGCATGCACGGCCTGCCGGCCGTGGTACTGGCGACCGTCTGCGGTTACCGGGGACGGTCGGGCTCGTACGCCGTGACGCGCGAGCAGCTCGAGCGGGCCATCGAGCTGCTGGCTCCGGCCGAGGCCTGCACGGCGTTCGAGCACCCGAACCTGTGGGCCTGGCGGGCGCTCCTCCCCCGCCTTCAAGGTGATCGGGGCGCGATCGCGGTCTTCGTCGGCGACTGGGACGAGGCGAGCGACGATCCGCATGTCGCCCAGATGCGAGCCGCCGCCGGTCGGTGAGACCTTCGGCCAGGCGGTCCACAAGAACCGAGTTCAGGTGAGGGTGGTGAAGGCGCCGTAGGCGAGGCTGATCGCCACGGCGGCGGCCGCGACGGCCACGGCTCCGGCCAGCACCAGCCAGTCGGCCGGGCGCATCCGTTGAGCTCTCGCGTAAGTCCTCGGCACGTCCGAGTCGAACCCCCTGGCGTCCATGGCCGTCGCCAGACGCCCGGCTCTGCGGATCGCGCCGACCAGGAGCGTGAACATCGTCGACAGGAACAACCGGCCCCGGCGAACCGGGTTCCGGCCTCCTTCCATGCCCCTGGCCCGCCGAGCGGTCGTGATCTGCTGCCATTCCGCGGTGAGCAGCGGAAGCATCCGCAGCGCCGCCAGCGAACCGATGGTGAACCGCGGCGAGGTGCGCAGCTGCTGCGTGAGCGCGTCCGCCAGATCGGTCGGGTCGGTCGTCGCGAAGCCCAGCACACCGGCGGTCGCGGCTACGCAGACCCGGAGCCCCAGCGCCACGCCGTCGATCACGGCGTCGCTCGCGATCACCAGCGGTCCGGCCTCGAACCACACGCTCCCGGTCTTGTCGGCGGCGAACACCGTGTTCACCACCGCCACGGTCCCGGCCGCCAGCCACAGCCACTTCAGCCGGCGCACCAGCGGTCCCGGCCGAATTCCGGTGAACGGCACCACGGCCGCGATGGCGGCCAAGAGCAGCAGCGGCGTCAGCCAGTCGGCCGCCACCAGCGCCGTCGTCGAGACGGCGACGACCGCGGCGAGCTTCGCCACCGGGTTCGTCCTGGCGATCGCCGCTTCCGGGTCGCAGATCGGCGCCAGGGTCAGCATCGGCTCGCCTCTCGGTCGATCCGGCCGTCCTTCAAGACCAGTTCGCGGTCGGCCAGCGCGGCGGCGAAGTCGCGGTCGTGGGTGACCGCCAGGATCGCGGTGCCGTCGTCTCGGATGTCGGCGGTGAGGTCGACCAGTTCGCCCCAGGTGCGGCGGTCCTGGCCGAAGGTCGGCTCGTCGAGCAGCAGCACGTCGGGCGCGGCGGCGAGCGCGCCGGCGACCGACAGCCGGCGGGCTTCGCCGCCGGAGAGCGTGTGCGGGTTGGCTTCGG
Source organism: Glycomyces halotolerans (assembly GCF_054779575.1). NCBI lineage: Bacteria > Bacillati > Actinomycetota > Actinomycetes > Glycomycetales > Glycomycetaceae > Glycomyces > Glycomyces halotolerans. The sequence goes on along the minus strand of NZ_BAAGXZ010000011.1, from coordinate 64,592 downwards.
CGAGGTGGTCGAGGCGCAGCCGTTCGAGCAGTTCGGTGACGCGCCGGTCGATCCGGTCCTGCGGCCATCCGGCGGCGTGCGGCGCGAAGGCGAGCTCGGCTCTGACGGTGGCGGTGACGAACTGGTGCTCGGGGTCTTGGAACACCGAGCCGACGCGTGTGGCGAGTCGCCTGGCCGGGAGGCGATGGAGGGGGCGGGCCTCACCGGTGATGTGGGCCGATCCGGTGGTCGGCGGGACGAGTCCGCCGGCGAGGAGTGCGAGTGTGGACTTGCCGGAGCCGTTGGGTCCGGTGACCGCCAGCAGTTCCCCGGCTCGCAGGTGGAAGTCGACGCCGTCGAGGGCGGGCCGGTCGGCACCCGGGTGGGTCCTGGCGAGACGCTCGGCGCGCAGGCGGGTTTCGCCCGCTCCCGGGCCTTTTCGGGTCGGCAGTGGGATGCCGGGCGCCCATACGCCTTGTTCGGCGAGTGCCTCGCCGTGCTCGGAGAAGACCTTTTCCGGCGGCCCGTCGGCGACCGGCGTCCCGCCGGGGCCGAGGGCGATGACGCGGTCGATGAGGTCGAGGATGTCGCTGACTCGGTGTTCGACGATGACGAGCGTGGCGGACGTTTCGGTCAGCGCGGCTTTGAGGCCGCTGCGGACCGCTTCGGCGCCTTCGGGGTCGAGGTTGGCGGTGGGTTCGTCGAGCAGCAGGAGGTCGGGGCGGCGCGCCAGGACGCCGGCGAGCGCGAGTCGCTGCTGTTCACCGCCTGAGAGCGCGTGCGTGGGATGGGCGAGCGGGTAGGGGAAGCCGACCGTTTCGAGGGCTCGGTGGACCAGCGGCCATATCTGTGCTCTGGGCACGGCCTGGTTCTCGAGCCCGAAGGCGACGTCGTCGCCGCTGCGGGCCATGACCAGTTGGGTCTCGGGGTCTTGGAAGAGGGTGCCGACTCGGCCGCGACGCCGGATCGCGTCCTCGCCGTCGAGGAGGGCATGGCCGGTCTGCTCGCCGGAGTCGGTGGTCAGCAGTCCCGCGAGCGCGGCGAGCAGCGTCGACTTGCCCGAGCCGGAGGGGCCGAGCAGCAGGACGTGCTCGCCGGGGTCGATGCGCAGGTTCACGTCGGCGACCGCCGGGGCTCGCCGCCCGGCGTGTCGCCACGTGAAGTCGCGGAACTCGACCGAGATCACGGCCGGGTCAGATCCGCTGCCGGTCGCGTCCGGCCGGGAAGCGGTCGAGGACGCCGGTGGGCAGCATGGCTTTGACCAGGGCGCGGGAGCCGAGCCCGGCGATGACGGCGCCTGAGAGGATCGAGATCAGGAAGTACGGCACTTGGAAGGCCCAGAAGTCGGTGGCCTGGTAGTAGTTGCGGATGTCGAACAGGGCGAGGGCGACTGCGGCGAGCGCGCCGCCGACGAGGGCGGTGGCGGTGCCGAAGCGGCGGTATCGGGTCCCGGCGAACGCGAGCTCGCCGCCGAGCCCTTGCAGCAGGCCCTGGTAGACGACCAGGACGCCCCAGAACGATCCGAGTAGTGCGGAGAAGATCGCCGCCAGCGTCTCGGTGAACACGGCGGCTCCGGCCCGGCGGACGATGAGCGGGGCGAGTACCGCCGGGATGAGCCAGACGCCGTTGAGGACGGCTTTCAGCGGCGGGTAGAACGCGAGCACCGGTTCGAGGCCGGACCAGACGAACCCCCAGGCCCAGAAGACGACACCGAATGCGACGGCGAGGACCGCGCAGGTCACGATGTCGATGGTGCGCCAGCGGGTGCTCGCGGCGGGAAAGAGGCTGTCGTTGGCAGGCATGGGTGTCGCCTTTCAGGTGTGCGTGGACACGTCGCGACAGCGGTAGACGAGACTCCCTACGCCGGTATTGCCCGGATCAGGTTCGAGGGTCTGCGGGTGGTTCCCGCACTCTCAGCCGGTCGGCTCCCCTGTCGGCTTCGACCGTAGCACCGGCGCGGCGGCCGGTCGCCGGGTCGCGGCGGACCGGTGGCGTCTGAGGCCTCGGTGCCGCGTCGGCCCGGCTCGATACAGTGCACCGATGGCGACAGAGCAGGACTGGGAGCTGGTGCGGCGGCTCGTGGCCGCGCTCCCGGAGGGGACGTGGACCTCGTACGGCGACTTGGCGGAGCTGATCGGGACCGGGCCTCGCCAGGTCGGGGCGTACATGCGCGACGGCGACGTGCCGCGGGCCTACCGGGTCCTGACGGCGCGCGGCGTCGTTTCTGAAGGTTTCCGCTGGTCGGACGGGCGTCCGGGCGTCGATGTGCCCGAGCTGTTGCGCGCCGACGGTGTCACGGTCAACGCCAAGGGCGTTGCCGATCCGAGCGGGCGCATGTCCGTTTACGACCTGCGTCTGCTCGCGTTGGAGCTCGACGAGTAGCTAATGCGGCGCCAGGTCGGGATCGGTGAGCCGCCAGGAGTTGAACGCGACGGTCAGGCCCGCGCGGCTCGGCGCGCAGCAGAACGGTCCGGCCTCGGCGGTGACGTCCGGGTCGAGCGGGGCGAGGCGGACCAGTCGCCACGGCTCGTCGTCGACGCGGGCGCGAATGATCACCGAGTCGGCCAGGCGCGAGGCCCGGACGGTGACCTCCCTGCCGGCCCATTCGGGCACGGGAGCGGTCGACCAGTCGGAGTAGACGTCGGTGACGACGGCGCCGACTTGGAGGAGTCCGTCGGCGAATTCGAGGCCGGTCTTGATCCAGCGTTCCTCGTCGACGCGGATGAACAGGCCCGCCTGGTCGAACTGCCGGGCGAAGTCGGCGGTGAAGGACACTTCGACGGCCCGTTCGCGGTCCCATTCCTCCAGAAGCGCGTGCTCGCTGCCGTGGACGAAGCCGTAGCAGGTGTGGCGCCAGGCGTCGCTGGCTTCGGTGGCGGTGACCAGCAGGCGGCCGTCCTGCTCCAAGGCCGCGGCGGGCAGTGTCGTCCAGGTCCCGGACTTCCAAGGCACTTCGATGCTCACGGTATCGAAGCCTAGTGGTCCGGCGGCCGGGCCACTAGTGTCGTCGGGGCCTGTCGCTCCGGCACGGTACAAAGGTTGGCATGGCGGGAACCGGGAACATCATCGAGAACGCGACCAGGGACGAGGCCGAGGAGCTGCTGCGGGCGCTCGCCGGGGAGCATGCGCGGCTGCGGGACGACCAGTGGCGGGCGATCGAGGCCCTCTGCGACGGCGCGGGGCGCCGGGTGCTGCTGGTGCAGCGGACCGGTTTCGGCAAGTCGGCGGTCTACTTCGTCTCGACGGCGCTGCTGCGGCGGCGCGGGGCGGGACCGACGGTGATCGTCTCGCCGCTGCTGGCGCTCATGCGCAACCAGATCGAGGCCGCCGAGCGGGCCGGTATCCGGGCTCGCACGATCAACTCGGCGAACCTGGAGGAGTGGGACGAGATCAGCGCCGCCATCGGGGCCGACGAGGTCGATGTGCTGCTGATCAGTCCCGAGCGGCTCAACAATCCGGCGTTCCGCGACTACCAGCTGCCGAAGCTCGCGGCCGGCTGCGGGATGCTCGTGGTCGACGAGGCCCACTGCATCTCCGACTGGGGCCACGACTTCCGGCCCGACTACCGGCGCATCGCCACGTTCATCGACGACCTTCCCGAGGCGGTCCCGGTGCTGGCGACCACGGCGACGGCGAACGCCCGCGTCAGCGCCGACGTCGCCGAGCAGCTCGACCGGGAGCGCTCGGCGACGCTGGTGCTGCGCGGCAGCCTGGACCGGGAGTCGCTGCGCCTGTCGGTTGCCGAGCTGCCCGACAACGCCCACCGGATGGCGTGGCTCGACGAGCGGCTCCCGTCGCTGCCGGGCTCGGGCATCGTCTACACGCTCACCGTGGCGGCGGCCGAGGAGGTCGGCGAATACCTGTCGAGCCGCGGGCACGCGGTCGCCTCCTACACCGGCCGCACCGACAACGCCGAACGGCTCGCTCGCGAGGAGGCGCTGCTGGGCAACGAGATCAAGGCGCTGGTGGCGACGAGCGCGCTCGGCATGGGGTTCGACAAGCCGGACCTCGGGTTCGTCGTCCACTTGGGCGCGCCCTCCTCCCCGGTGGCGTACTACCAGCAGATCGGGCGTGCCGGGCGGGCCCGCGACCGGGCCGAGGTGATCCTCATGCCCGGCAGTGAGGACCGGGCGATCTGGGACTACTTCGGGTCGCTGTCGTTCCCGGAGGAGGCCGCGGTGCGCCGGACTCTGGCGGTGCTGGAGGAGGCCGGGCGGCCGATGTCGACCGCGGCGTTGGAGCCGCGGGTGGACCTGCGCCGGACGCGGCTGGAGATGATGCTCAAGGTCCTCGACGTCGACGGGGCGGTGCGCCGGGTCAAAGGCGGATGGGAGGCGACCGGGCGTCCGTGGCGCTATGACGCCGAGCGGTATGCGAAGGTCGCGGCCACCAGGGAGCACGAGCAGCGGCGGATGCTCGCCTACGAGGCCACCGAGGAGTGCCGCCTGCGGTTCCTGCGCGCCGAGCTCGACGATCCGGGTGCGGCGCCGTGCGGACGGTGCGACAACTGCACCGGAGAGAAGGTCGAATCGGCGGTGTCGGCCGAGGTGGTCGGCAGCGCGGCGGAGGCGCTCACGCGCCCCGGCGTGGCATTCGAGGCCAAGCGGATGTGGCCGACGGGGATGCAGGCGATCGGCATCGACCTCAAGGGCCGGATCTCGGCCGAGGAGGGCGCCGAGGACGGGCGGGCGCTCGCGCGGCTGTCGGACATCGGCTGGGGCGGTCCGCTGCGCGAGCTGCTGTCGGACGGAGCCGATCGGGAGGTGCCAGAGGACGTCTTCGCGGCGGTGGTGAAGGTGCTGGCGGCCTGGGACTGGGACCGGCGGCCGTCGTCAGTGGTGTCGATGGGGTCGCTGACCAGGCCGAGGCTGGTCGACGGACTGGCCCGGCGGATCGCGGACCTGGGCCGGATGGAGTATCTGGGCGCGCTGGGGCGGCCGCCCGGTGCCGTGCCGGCGCCGCGGCGGGCCAACAGCGCCCAGCGACTGCGGCAGGTGCTCGACTCGTTCACCGTGGACTTCGCGGTACCGGCGACGAGTGTGCTGCTGGTCGACGACGTGCGCGACAGCGGGTGGTCGCTGACGGTGGCGGCTCGGCGGCTGCGGTTGGAGGGCGCGACCGCCGTGTATCCGCTCGCGCTGGCCTTGCAGGCCTGACGGTCGGGCTTTCGAGAACGGCGAAGGCGGCCCGGCCGTCGGCCCGGGCCGCCTCACGATCGGGGCTCACACTGCCGCGGCGAGAGCGGCGAGGTAGGCGCCCTGGCCTTTCTCGGTGGGATGGAAGGAGTCGACGGTGCCGGTGTGACCGTTGATCCACGAGTCCTGGTCGCAGACCGCGTGTCCCTCGAAGACGTCGATGACGTCCACATAGGTGAAGCCGTGCTCGTCGGCCTTCGCCTCGATGACGTCGGCGAGGAGGTCGGCGGCCTCGTTCATCTCGGCCTGCTCGGCGGGCGTGATGTAGGGGATCGACTCGCACGGCTCCTCCTCGTTGAACAGCCGGGGGTAGCCGAGCACGTAGACCTCTGCGCTGGGGGCGCGCTCGGCGATCTCGGTGTAGACCTCGTCGAGCCGGGCGGGCAGTTCGCCGGTGATGGCCGCCTCGGACCGAGCGACCACCGGCATGCAGTCGAAGGTCTCCGGCTGCATGCAGGCGCCCACGGCCGTGCCCCAGCCGATGTCGTTGCCGCCGATGCCGACGGTGACCAGTCTCGTGCCCCGGTTGAGCGAGTCGATCTGATCGGCCAGGAGGTCCTCGGTGTCGGCGCCCGAGCAGGCGGGGAACTTGAACCTGCCCTTGAGCCGGTCGGCCAGCAACCGCGGGTAGGCCGACTCGGAGCGCAGGCATTCCTCGCCGTCGTAGTCCCCTGCCCCCACGCCGGAGGTGTACGAGTCCCCGAGGGCGACGTAGTTCGCGCGGAAGCAGTCCGCTTGCGCCGAGGCCGGCAGCAGCATCAAGATCGCGGCCGCCATGGCGGCCGACGCGGCGGCCCGTCCGGCAGGCTGCATACGATCTCCTCTCAGGATGCGTTCACCGGGATTGTATGGGCGGACGAGGCGAGGACGCCGGTCAACGCAGGAAGGTAGCCGTCGGCGTGGCCGGCGCGGTTGGGGTGGTAGGACTCCCCGATCGGATAGGTCAGACCGTTGAGCCAGGCCGGAGTGTCGCAGATCGCGTGGCCGTCGAACTCGTCGCGGACGTCGATGTACGGCAGGCCGTGGGAGTCGGCCGCGCCCTCGATGACCTCCGACAGCAGGTCGGCCCCTTCGTTCATCCGCTCCTGCTCGGCGACGCTGATGAGGCCGAAGGCGTCGCAGGTGTCCTTGGCGGCGAACAAGCGGGGGTAGCCCAGGACGTAGACCTCCGCGTGCGGGGCTCGGGTGGTGATCTCGGTGTAGACCTCGTCGAGCAGGGCGGGGAGCTCCTCCCTGGCGAACCGCTCGGCACGTTCGATGTCGCCGGTGCAGTCGTACGCCGGGATCATGCAGGAGGTGACGGCGTCGGTCCAGCCGATGTCGTTGCCGCCGATGGTGACGGTGATCAGATCGGTGCCCTCCTCGAGGACCGGCGCCTGTTCGGCGAGAAGGTCCTGGGTCGTCGCGCCGGAGCAGGCGGCGAAGATGAGTTCGGCGCCGATGTCGGCGGCCAGCAGCGACGGGTAGGCCAGCTCGGAACGACTGCAACCGGAGTCGATATAGGACCCGGTGCCGGTTCCGGAGGAGTACGAGTCGCCGAGCGCGACGTAGTCGAGAGGTTCTCGGGCCGTGGCGGAAGAGGCCGGGATGGTGAGCGTCAGCGCGAGCGCGGCGACGGCGATGGTGATCGGGCGTCGGGTGATTCGCATGGAGGGCTCCGTTCCGAATTGTGATCGACGGGCGGAACCATATACTTAACCGGCCGGTAATATTCGCGAAAGTACCAGAACGACGCAAGTCAGAAAATTGACTCGCAAATATGCGGCTATACGCCACAACAGCCCCAACAGGAGCTGGCGACCCACTCGCGGCGGGAACGGCGGACAGTCCACGCCGGGCGATCCGCCCCGGCCCGCACCGGTTGCGCTTACGCTGACTCCATGGGCGAATCCGCAGCGCGACGACGCGACACCATGTCCGACCAAGCCCTCATCGAAGGCACCGGGGTCGACTGGAAGACCTGGCTTGCGCTCCTCGACGAACGGGGCGCCACCGCGATGGACCACGCGGCCATCGCCGAACTGCTGATCAAGGAGTTCGGCGTCGACGGCTGGTGGGCCCGGTCCATCACCGTCGGCTACGAGCAGGAACGCGGTATGCGCGAACCCGGCCGGCGCGATGACGGCACCTCCTCGGCCAACGCCTCCGAGACCGTCCCGGTCGACCTGCCGACGGCCTTCGAGTGGGTCGCCGACGCCGAGCGGCAACGGCACTGGCTCGGCGAGGTCGCGCTCGCGCAGCGCAGCGCCTCGCCGCCCGGATCCGTCCGGTTCGACGCCGACGACGGCACCCGGGTGCTGGTCGACCTCTCGCCCACAGGCGAGGGCGAGACCGCCGTGCAGGTCGAGATCGCGGGGCTCGCCTCGGCCGAGGACATCGCTACCGCGAAGGCGGCGTGGCGGGAGCGGCTGGCTCGACTGGCCGACGCTCTGTCCCGCTGACGTCGGGGGCTTTCGGGCCTCGTCCGCGAGAGCGCGCGATCGCCACGCCCAGCAGGCACAGCACGCCGCCGGCAAGCGTGAGCCAGGCGGGGATCTCGGCCAGGAACAGCCAGGACATGAACACCACCAGCGCCGGGACGACGTAGGTGGTCGCGCCCATCTTGCCGGCCGTCGTGTACTTGAGGGCGTAGCCCCAGGTCACGAATGCCAGCGCGGTCGGGAAAAGCCCGAGGTAGACGATGTGCGCGGCCGCCGACGAAGGAGCCGACTCCAACTGGGAGAACAGCATCGGGGCGAACGGCAGGCACAGCATCGCGGCGATGGCGTTGCCGAAGGCGGTGAACTGCAACGAGGACGCGTGTCGCAGCGTAGGCTTCTGGACTACCACGCTGATGGCGTACGTGACCGCCGAGACCAGGCACAGCAGGACCCCGAGCACCGAGCCGGCGCCGTCCTGCGACATCGAGAGGCTGACGACGGCGACACCGGCGAAGGAGACGGCGATGCCGATGAACAGGCGGGGGGCGAAGCCCTCCTTCAGCAGCCAGCCGCCCAGCAGCGCGATGAGGATCGGTCCGATGTTGACGATGAGGGCCGCGGTTCCCGCGTCGACGAGCTGTTCGCCCCAGTTGAGGGCGAACATGTACAGGCCGAACCAGAGGACGCCCGCGGTGATGATGCCCGGCCAGGCCTTTCGGCCGGGAAGTCCTTCGCGTCGCGCGCCCCAGATCGCCAGCAGCACGACGGCGGCGATTCCGGAGCGGCCGAGAGTGACCGGTCCCGGATCGATGTGCTGGACGACGTCGCGGATCGACACGAACGCCGATGCCCAGCACAGGACGGTGAAACCGGCCGCCAGGGCCGCCCGGACGTTGATTGACTGGCTCATGGGCGAGGTCGCTTTCAAGTTGGGCCGGGCGCGGGGTGTGCGCGCCGCACTGAACCTAGCACCGGGGTGCGACGGACGGGAACCGAAATTCCGCCGCCTGCGTCGAAGGGGTATGACGAGAAGAATGACACTTTTGCGCATAGCGCCCCTAGCGGCGGCTTTCGTGCTCGTGGCCTGCGGCCAGGGCGGGACCGGCGGCTCGGAAGAGACGTCCGCCGGCGCCGGGCAGGGCCCCGATCAGGACGGAGACGTGGTCTACCAGGGCGCGTTGACGGTGATCGAGACGCCCGACCACGGCCCGCAGTTGACCGCGGCGGTCGCCCAGTCGTACCCGCCGCAGGGCGGCGGCATGGACGTCGTCGGCTGGGACTGGGACGCCGTCGCACACGAGTCGGCCCAGGGCACCAGCTGGGGCCACTACATCGTGACCGGCACCTATGACGGCGAGGCGTTCGTCCTGACCGAGGACCCGGTGCCCACCGACGAGATCGACATGTCCGACTACCCGCACCTTCAGCACACCGAGCCCGAGGTCGACGAGCCCGCGGAGCGGCTGAGTCACGAAGAGCTGCAAGGCGTCGTCGAGGATCTCGCCGAGCGGTTCCCCGACCTCGTCACCGGCGGGCGGGTCGACGAGGCCAAGTCCGTGGCGCGCGTCGACGTCTATCTGGTCACGCCCGAGCTGGATGAGCACGTCTCGCAGCGGTATCCGGACGGCGCGGTCGTGTTCACCCGGCTCCTGCAGCCGGTCTCCTGAGCGGCACGGTCGGTCCGGGGCCCGCTCCGGAGGGCGAGCGGCCCCGGTCCGGTCTCGACCGGTTCGGGGCCGATCGGCGGACCGGTCCGGCATGTGGACCCCGCTCGGTGACTGTGCGAGAATGACTCGATCCACCCCGGACTGAAGGAGCAGGCCCTCATGCGCCGAAAGTCGTTCACCACCAGTGCCCTCAACGTGCTGCTGCAACCGGCGTCCACCGGGCTGCGCAATCCCGACCGGGTCTTCGACAAGCTCGTCGACAAGGCCGAGAAGACGACCGGCGGCGACGCCTCGGCCGTGTCGGGTTTCGTCGAGGACTTCCGGTTCCTCATGCACAGCTTCACCTCCGACACGGGTTTGAGCCCGATGGGCTGGCAGAGTGTCGTCGCCGACCTCAGGGCCCGGCTCGAGAACCGTATGCGGGTGGAGCGGCTCGTCCGCGAGATTCCCGAGATCGCCGAGGAGCCGATCGAGCGGCCCATCTTCATCGCGGGGCTGCCGCGCACCGCCACCACTCTGGCGCACAACATCATCGCCAAGTCCTCGGGGCACCGCGGTCCGGCGCTGTGGGAGCTGCTGTTCACCGACATCGACCGCGGCGAAGAGGCCAAGCAGCGCCACATCAAGGACGCCAGGCGGATGGTGAGCACCTTCATGCGGCTGGCTCCGGCCTTCAAGGTCATCCACCCGCTCAACGCCGAGAAGCCGGACGAGTGCAACTATCTGCTGCCGCACGGGCACCAGCACCTGGCACGCGTCCTCATGCCCGAATACGACGCCTGGCAGCGCGACCGCGACTACCTGCCCGACTACGAATACCTCAAGCAGGCGATGCAGGTGCTCCAGTACGGGCGCGAACGCAAGCGCTGGATCCTCAAGTCTCCGATGCACCTGGACCACATTCCGGAGATCCTCAAGGTCTTCCCGGGGGCGACGATCGTGTGGACGCACCGTGACCCGGTCACCGTCATCGGCTCGCTGTGCTCCCTGGTCGAGACGACGCAGGCGCTTCACGTCCGCCGTCCCGACCTCGAGGCGATCGGGCGGACCTGGCTCGACATCATGGCACTGGCGATCGAACGCGCGCGGGCGGCGAGAGTCGACGCGCCGCGCCAGGCGTTCGTCGACGTGCCGTACACGTGGCTGGCCGCCGAGCCGCACGAGAAGGTGCCGAAGCTCTACGAGCTGCTCGACGCGCCGTGGACCGACGAGGACGCCTCGAATCTCGACGGCGTTCTGGCCCGTCCGGGCGTCGGTCGGCAGCACGAGTACGAGCTGTCCCGATACGGTCTGACACCTGGCGACGTCGAGGAGGCGTTCGGCGATTACAACGGCGTCGTGCAGGCCATGAAGCTCGACTGACGCCACGTCCCTGGCTCTTCGGGGCACCGCCGACCGGTCACCGGCCGACCCCGTGAGGTCGCTCCGGCGACCGCCGCTGCCCTCGTGCGGCCTCGTTCACCGGTCTTTCGGGGTGGATCTGCGACCGTGTTCGGTGGTATTTATTTGGGGTCACTAAATTGAACAAAATCGAAGGGAATCCAACGGTGCACCCTGAATTCGCCTACGTCGAGGACCGAGGTCCCGGCGCGGGCCGGCTCGAGCCTCGCGCCGGCCTCGATTCCGACGCCGCCGCGATCGACCTCGACGGACCTTGGCGGTTCCACCTGGCGGACGCGCTGGCGCGCACTACGACCGGTTTCGAAGACCCCCGCTTCGACGACACGGCCTGGGACCTGCTCGAAGTCCCCTCATGCTGGCAGATGGCCGGCGTCCCCGGCGAACCGACGTACGGCGCTCCGGCCTACACCAACACGGTGTACCCGTTCCCGGTAGACCCGCCGCGGGTGCCCGACGCGAACCCGACCGGCGAGTACCGGCGGACCTTCGCGCTTCCGGCCGACTGGCCGTCCGACGGCCGCGCGGTGCTGCGGTTCGAAGGGGTCGACTCCTGCTTCGCCGTTTGGCTCAACGGAACCCGTCTCGGCGACGGCAAGGGCAGCCGCCTGCCCACCGAATTCGACGCCACCGCGCACCTGCGGCCGGGCGAGAACACGCTCGCAGTGCGGGTCCACCAGTGGTCGGCCGGCTCCTACCTCGAAGACCAGGACATGTGGTGGCTCTCGGGCATCTTCCGGCCGGTCCGCCTCCTGCATCGGCCCCAAGCCGGACTCGACGACCTGTTCGCCCACGCCGACTTCGACCACCGCACCGGCCGAGGCACGCTCCGCGTCGACGCCGAGGCCGAAGGCCGAGTGCGCGTGCCCGAACTGGGCATCGACATCGCCATCGGCGAAACGGCGACGGTGGCGGTCGAGCCGTGGACGGCCGAGACGCCGCGCCTGTACGACGTCGAGGTCGCCGGCGCGAACGAACGCGTCGCCTTGCGGATCGGCTTCCGCACCGTCAAGGTCGAGGACGGCCTTCTCAAGGTCAACGGCAGGCCAGTCCTATTGCGCGGAGTCAACCGCCACGAGTGGCACCCCGAGACCGGACGCGCCCTCTCGGTCGAGACGATGCGGGCCGACCTGGAGCTCATGAAGCGGCACAACGTCAACGCCGTCCGCACCAGCCACTATCCGCCCGACCGCCGCTTCCTCGACCTCTGCGACGAGCTCGGCATGTGGGTGATCGACGAATGCGACCTGGAGACCCACGGCTTCATCCACGTGGGCTGGAAGGACAACCCCAGCGACGACCCGGCCTGGCGCGATGCCTACCTCGACCGCATGGCCCGCATGGTCGAACGCGACAAGAACCACCCCTCGATCATCATCTGGTCCCTCGGCAACGAGAGCCACACCGGCGAGAACCTCGAAGCCATGTCCGAGTGGGCCAAGGAACGCGACCCGGACCGCCCCGTCCACTATGAAGGCGACTGGGACTGCGGCTATGTCGACCTCTACAGCCGCATGTACGCCGACCACGCCGAAACCGACCTCATCGGCCGGCGGGCCGAGAATCCGACCGACGACCCCGCGCTCGACGAGCACCGCCGGAGCCTCCCGTTCGTCCTGTGCGAGTACGCGCACGCGATGGGCAACGGACCCGGCGGCCTGAGCGAATACCAGCGCCTGTTCGAGCAGCACCCGCGCTGCCAAGGCGGGTTCGTGTGGGAGTGGATCGACCACGGCGTCGCCCAGCGCACCGAGGACGGCGGGGAGTACTTCGCCTACGGCGGCGACTTCGGCGAACCGATCCACGACGCCAACTTCATCGCCGACGGACTGGTCTTCCCCGACCGGACCCCGTCGCCGGGCCTGACCGAGTACAAGAAGGTCATCGAACCGGTCACGATCGCCATCGACACGGCCGGGCGGACCGTATCGGTCGCCAATGGCTACGACTTCGTCGACACCGCGCACCTGCGCTTCACGTGGCGGCTCGAGGACGGCGGCGAGCCGGTCGCGAGCGGCGAGCTCGACGTGCCGGTCGTGGCCGCCGGCGACTCGGCGTTCGCGCCCTGGCCCGAGGAGCTGCGCAAGGCATGCGCGTCCGAGGCTAGAGACGAGCGCTGGCTGACCGTCGGGGCGTACCTCGCGACCGACACGCCATGGGCCGAGGAGGGTCTTGAGATCGCCTGGGGCCAAGAGCAGATCGCCGCCGCGACGCCGAAGGGGCCGTCCGAGTCTCGGGCCGCCGGTGCAGCGCCACGGGCCGGGGCCGTCTTCGATTCCTACGGGCGACTCATCGAGCTCGGCGGGCTGGCGTTCGAGGGTCCTCGCCTGGACCTGTGGCGCGCCCCCACCGACAACGACCTCCTGGGCTGGCACGGCAGCGTCGCCGAACCGTGGCGCAGGGCCGGCTTGCACCGCCTTGAGCACAAGGTCGTCCACTTCGGCGAAGAGGACGGGCGGACGGTGGTGCGCACCCGTGTGGGCCCCGCATCGACCGACCTGGCGATGGAGGCCGTCTACCGGTGGAGGCCGGAAGGGTCGAGCCGGGCCTGGCTGACCGTCGAGGTCCGCCCGCTCGGCGAGTGGGACGGCCCGATCCCCCGGCTCGGGCTCCGGATGGCGGTGCCGCGAGAGCTCTACCGAGTGACGTGGTTCGGGCTCGGGCCCGGCGAGGCCTATGCCGACACCCGCGCCGCCGCCCGCGTCGGCCGGTACCGCATGGACGTGGCCGACATGCAGACGCCGTACGTCTTCCCGCAGGAGAACGGCAGCCGCGCCGACGTCCGGTGGGCGAGTCTGGCCGGCGGCGATCGCGAGATGCGGATCCTCGGCGCTCCGCACTTCGCGTTGACGGTGCGGCCGTGGAGCAGCGAGGACCTCGACACGGCCCGGCACCCGACCGACCTGGTCGAACGCGACCGCCTCTACGTCAACATCGACGCCGCGCAGCAAGGCATCGGCACCGCCTCCTGCGGGCCCGGCGTGCTGCCGCAGCACCGACTCATGCCGGAACCGACCTCCTTCACCGTCGGCTTCGAAGTCTCCTAGCGGTGGCCGGCTCCTCCCGGCCGGTGCGGATCGGCGGGGAGGAGCCGCACGGAGGGAGCCTATTCGGTGGAGGTCACATAGGTCTCCGAGTTCGCGCGGTCGCCCGGCTCGTCGGGATACGGGAGCGGCACGACCGGGACGAACTTGCCGCCGGGATTGCCGCCGCGGTTGATCGAGAAGTTCAGCGTGCCGGTCGCTCCCCGCACCACCTGTTCACTGTTGAGCAGCAGCAGGTGCTCTCGGACGTCCTCGGCCGCGGGAGCGCGGTCCGACCAGGGATCGGTGTTCCGGACGGCGGCGATCGCGATGGCGAGGGCATCGTGGTAGGTCGCCGCGTAGCCGTCGAACAGCGCCGACGGTTCGGAGTCCACCAGGTTCCGGTAATGCGAGTGGAAGGCCGCGAAGCCTTCGGGCGGCTCGGTGTGGCCCATCGCCCACCCGGGGTCGGATCCGGCCGCGAACAGCACTTCGAGGTTCCCGATCTCGACCCACTCGGCGATCTGGGCGTCGCTGTGGAGGTGCGTGCCGGTGACGCCGAACAGGACGGTCAGCGGCTCGTCGCGGCAGGAGCGCACGCTCAGCGCCTCGATGAACACCTTCAGATCCGGTTCGCGTCCGGCGAAGAGCACCACGTCCGGCCGCACATCGCAGATGTTGGTGGAGATCAGGTCGAACACCTCCGGGCCGCCTTCGGCGATCGACCGGCCGACGAACGGCTGGTGCGCGGAGACGAGGTACTCCCCCAGGTGCGCTTCGTAGGTCGTCCGCAGGTTGCTGACGTAGAGGTCCTGCGCGGTGCTGTCGTAGACGAGCATCGCCGACTCGAGGTCGGCCCGCGCCTCGAGGTGCGCGCGGAGCGCCGCCGCGAAGTCGGAGTTGCTCGGGGCGGTCCGGATGAGTCCGGGCACGCCGTCGTAGTCGATGGCGTCCGCAGTGGTGACACCTGTCACCATCGGGATGCCGTGCTCCGAGAGCCGCTCGGCGGCGGCCATGGTGTTCTCGCTGCTGACGCTCTGGCCCATGACCGCCACGAGCGGTACCTCGTCGTCGGTCATCTCCAGCAACTGCCCCACCGGCACTTCCCAGTGCCGTTGGCGGGCACCCTCGTTGGCCAGCAGCAACTGGATGTACGGCTGATGGTCGCCGAGCTCACGCGTCCGGTTGGCCCGGTAGAGGGCCACATAGGCGCCTTCGAGGGCGCTCTGCATCTTGCTGCCGCTCATCGCGCTGCTGTCGGTCGTGGTCAACGTGGTGAGCAGCGCGATCTTCACCAGCGGTTGATCATCCGCCTCGGCCTGGGCCGCGGCCCAGTCGTTCTCGATCTCGATGAGCCCCTCAATCTTCTCGAACCGATCGTCGAAGACGAACGAGCCGTCGGTCACTCCGAGGCATTCGCCGTCGACCATGCGGACCTCGTAGCCTCCGTCGGAGACGCCGCCGCACTGCCAGTCGGGATACCGTCCCACCGCGACGAGGACGGCGGTCGCGAACACGGCCAGGGCGGTGAGCCAGCGCAGCGACCGCATCACCCGCCGCCACCGCTCGGCTCCCCGGCTCAGGGGGATCTTCATCTCGTCGGCGGTCCACGCGTGCTCGGTCATGCCGGCTCGCCATCCTCGGCGCGCTCATCCGAGAGGCAGTCGTCGAGCCGGCGCTCGCTGCCGGCGACGATCAACAGCGGTTCGGCGCGGACGGCGTTCCGGTCGAGGTGCGTGCGCACGTCCCGGAGTCGCTTCAGCAGCGCCCTGCCGGTCCTGGCGTCGGCGTTGCGCAGCAGGACGACCGAGTTGTGCCACTCGTCCCTGGCCAGTCTGCCGTGCCGGTAGACGCCGCGCAGGTCGGCGAGCAACGCCTCGATGAGGACCTCGTCCCGCCTCCGGAAATCGGCGGCTCTGGCGAGACTGCTCACCTCGTCACCGGGAAACGCCCATCCGTTCAGATTCTCCATCAGGTGCAGCGGCGAAGTCCTGATCTGCTGGTCCCGGTGGCCGTACCACTTGTAGAAGTCGTACAGCTCCGGGAAGCGGCTCTGGAACAGGGAGAGCGCGAGGGCGCCGATCCAGGCGAACCGGGGCGCGAGCAGCAGCAGGAACTCGATGAGGCCCTTGGAGGCGGACTCGTCCGGCATCGCCGGAGCGAACGTCTGGCCGGCCGCGCGCTTCAGCTTCCGCCGCGCTTCGCGCTGAATGTCGAACGGGATCGCCTCCTTGATCACCGCCGACCCCAGTTCGAAGCGCCGGAACTGGAATGTCGGATAGGACTCGCACCCGTGGGCGAGCTGGCGTTTGATCTCGACGAGCAGGCGAGGCGTGTTGGCCTCTGAATAGCGCTCGCAGTCGACCATCGCGAACGGCGCCTTTCCGTCCAATTCCTTCGCCAGGTGATCGAGCACGGCGGTGTTCCCGAACCCGAGCTCTTCGGTGAAGTTGAGGATCGGAGTCCGCGCCCCATCGGAGGCCGGGACGCGCAGGTGCTTGTTCACCTTCCGGGTGGCGGCGATGAGTCGGGACGATGAGGGCTCGACGTCTACGTGTTGTCTGGGAGGCATGCGAGGCTTCCTGTCGGGGTGTCACCGGGCGGCGAGCAGGGATTCGCTTCTCTGCAGAGTAGAGGATCAGCGCGCCCCGCAGGGGTCGGAGCCGTCGCCAACACGACCCCGAGGTTCTACGCGCGCTTCAGGAATGAAGCAGCGAGTCGGGTGTTCCCGAGGAGGCGCAACCGATTCAGGCCGCGAGGTGCTCGATGAAGCGGCCGTAGTCGCCGAAGGCCTTGTCGACGTCCGATTCGGCGAGTCCGTAGCGCGACAGGTCGTAGCTGTGCGATCCGCTGCCGCCGGCCTTGGCCATCGCCTTCTCGAGGCTGTGCTTCTCGGCGGTGCCCCAGTGGACGCCGAGCCGCTCGAACAGTGCCGGGAAGCGTTCGGCGGGCTCGTCGGCCAAGTGGCGGTACGGCACGTCGATGACCGTCTCGTCGGGGAGGCTCCGCCGGTCCGAGCGGGCGCGACCGATCCCGGTGGCGAGCAGGTCCAGCCATCTGCGTCCGATCGCGTGCGGATCGGTGCCGCGGGTGTGCACGGCCATGGTGGTCTCCGCCAGGGAGCACATGGAGGCGGTCACCGTCGCCGGGTCGCGGTGGGTCCACACCACCTGGGCGTCCGGGAAGACCTTCAGCAGCGTCGTGAGGTTCCACAGGTGCGCCGGGGATTTGAGGACCCAGCGGCGGTGCGGCCGCCCGTGCTGGAGGACTTGCAGGGCCTGCTTGAGGTACCGGTAGTCGGGGGTGTAGTCGCGGTCGAGCATCCACCGCTCGTAGCGGGGCATGCCGGCGCGCACCACGTAGATCAGGCCGTGCGGCAGCACGAACACGCACTCTTCGGGCTTGTCGGCGCCGAGCTTGTGGATGCTCGCCATCATCGGCGAGGCCTTCTCGGTGCCGACGGCGACCTGCTCGGCCTGCTTGATGTACTTCTCGCGCTCGGCCTCAGAGATGTCGCCGAGGTCGCAGTGCAGCAGTTCCCACAGGAGCGGGGCGCGATGCTCGGCGGACTGGGCGAGGACGTGGTGGGTGAGCGTGGTGCCGGTGCGCGGCAGGCCGACGACCACGATCGGCCGCTCGATCGACTCGTCGGCGATCTCGGGATGCCGGGCGTGGAGCCTGCGGATGCGGAAGCGGTTCTCGAGGCGGGAGTTGATGTCCTTGACGGTGCCGATCCAGCCGATGGGGCTGAGGTTCGGGACTTCGGCGAAGCAGTTCAGGAGGAACCGCATCTCCTCGATGAACTCCTCGTCGCCCGAGGCGGTGCCGTCGGTCTTGGTCTCGGCCTCGCGGACCGCTCGGTCGATGATCTTGTCGACTCGGTTCCGGCGGTTCGCGATCGTCGGGGTGAGCACGACGTTGGCGGCCTTGAGCCACGGGGCAACTCGGCGCATGCGGCTTCTCCTCTTGGCGCGGTTCAGATATGAGGCAAGCCTACCTTCAAACGCGAGCGAGCCTCATGCCGAAGCTCGGCCGATGCTCGCGTCGCCATAGGACTCGGCGCGCGCCTATCCGCTGTGGACCTCCGCATCCGGCGGTTCGGTCTCCATAGGAAGCACCGCCGCGAGCTGCGGAGCGAGTTCGGCCGCGAAACTGGCGGACAGGTGGTTGTCGTCGCGGTACACCATGAGGTTCCCGACGACGACCGGGCACTTTCCCTCCTCGGTGTCGCAGATCCACGGGATCGGGTCGATGACCTGCGCTCCGGTCTCGGCGACCGCCTCCATGGCCCGCTCGCGCCGGTCGGGGAAGACGATCGCGTCCTCGAGGTCGTTCACGCACTCGGTGGCGTCGTCCGGGTGTTCGGACAGGCAGTCGGGCACGTTGCCGACACCCCAGGCGGTGTCCTCCAGGACGTAGACCTCGCCCGAAGCGTCCGTCAACCGCTCGGCCGTTTCGGCCCAGCCGTCGATCCACGCCTGGTCCGGGTCGTCGGCGAGCACCTCCTTGTTGTCCGAGTTCGACGCCACGACGAGCTCCGGCTCGAGGTCCTCGATCTTCTCGATCGCCTTCTCCTTCCACTCGACGCACTCGGTGTACTCGCGGTCGAGTTTGGAGTTGTATTCGGCGACGTCCGGCGCGCTGCAGGCGGCCTTGGTGAGCACCAGCATCCGGTACCCCGAGACCTGCGCCAACTGGTTGAGCGGCGGGAACCACTGCGCCGCGTGCGAATCACCGAACAGGACCATGGTCTTGCCGCCGTCGGGGTCGCCGAACCAGCAGTCTTCGGCCAGGTCGGTGCCCTTCTGCATGGTCATGCAGCCCGCATCGTAGGACAGCGGCTTGTCCTCGCCGGCGTCGTCGAGCGACGGCCGCAGGTTCGCCGGGACGTCCTCGACGTTCGAGGAGTCGCCGAGCAGCTGCCACACCGTCGCGTCGTTGCCGGTGACCTCTTCGGCCGTGGTGCCGTCGAGATGCTGCGCCGGCTGACTCACGGCGACGAACGAAGCGGCCAGCGCGCAGGTCATCAGCGCACCGCCCATGGCGAGCGCGCGCGAAGGGACCTGGACGAGCGGCTTGCGGGTGCGGACCGGATGCTCGATGCAGTGGTACATGAGGACGCTCAGCAGGAATGCCAGGCCCATCATGGGGACGAGGAGCCGCAGGCGCGGTTCGACGCCGAGCGCGCTCGGGGCGATCATGATGATCGGCCAGTGCCACAGATACAGTCCATAGGAGATCTTGCCGAGGTACTGGGCGGGCGCGATCCCCAGGAGCGTCACGGCGCCCCAGCGGTGCTCGGCGCATCCGGAGGCGATCACGAGCGCGGCGCCTGCCACCGGCAGCGCGGCGGCGTAGCCGGGGAAGACGGTGGACTCGTCGATGAGGAAGACGGAGGCCACGATCATGGCCAGCCCCGTCCAGGACGCGGCTGCGGCGAGCGGTGAGGGCATGCGTCCGAGTCGCGCCGCGGCAACCGCCACGAGAGCGCCGACGGCCAGCTCCCATGCGCGCGTGTGGGTTCCGAAGTAGGACCAGATCGGGTCCGCGGCGCTCGCGGTGACGCTCAAGTAGAAGGAGCCGAGGGCGGTGAGCACCAGGAATCCGGCGATGACGGCGGTGCGCCCCGTGCCGCGGTTGCGCCGGGCCTGGAACCTGCCGGGACTGCCGAGTCGGGCGCCGAGCGCGGCGATGCCGAGGAGGACCAGCGGCCAGACCAGGTAATACTGCTCCTCGACCGCGAGCGACCAGAAGTGCTGCAGCGGTGAGGGTTCGGCGCCGGCGTTGAGGTAGTCGGTGCCCTCAACGGCGAGACGGACGTTGATGACGTTGAGCGCGGCCGCGGCGGTGTCGGCGGCGATGTCGCCGAGCCTGGTGCGCGGCAACCACAGCCATGCCGCCGCGAGCGTCGCCAGAAGGACGGTGGCGGCGGCCGGGAGAAGCCGAATGGCCCGGCGCGCGTAGAACTTCGTGATCGAGACCCGGCCGGTGCGGTCGATCTCGCGCAGCAGCAGCGAAGTGATCAAGAAGCCCGAGATCACGAAGAACACATCGACCCCGATGAAACCCCCCGCCATGAACGGGAAGCCGATGTGCGCGGCGATGACCGCGCCCACCGCGACGGCTCTGAGCCCTTCGATGTCGGGACGCCAGTGCTGCGGACGCGGCTGGCTCGGCGCCGACGCGGGGGACGCGTCAGCGCCGTCGTCGAGCTTCGCCGGTTGTCGTGCGCGGGTTGAACGCATGTATGTCGGTCTCCGAACATCTCACCGGGCAGGTGTTTCCCAGCGGGCAATGCTGGGCGGACATACGGGCGTAATCCAGGGGACGGTTGGAGACCATAGCACCGTCAGCGGAGCGGCATCGGGCCGTGCCGAGAAGGTGGTGTTCGCCTCACCCTGTACGGCTCAAGGGACTCCGGGCGGCACGTCGGGGGTCTGGCGCAGCAGGCCCTCCTGGGTCGCCGAGGCGATGTGGCGGCCGTCGCGGTCGAAGAAGCGGCCTTGCGCCAGGCCGCGCCCGCCCGAGGCGGTCGGCGACTCGGCGTCGTAGAGGATCCATTCGTCGGCGCGGAAGGGTCGGTGGAACCACAGCGCGTGGTCGAGGCTGGTCCCGAGGTACCCGCCGGGGCCCCAGACGGCACCGTGGCGGCTCAGCACCGTGTCCAGGAGCGTCAGGTCGGAGGCGTAGGTGAGCACGCAGACGTGGATCAGCGGGTCGTCCGGGAGCGTCCCGTCGGCCTTCATCCAGACGCGCTGGCGGGCTTCGGCGGACCGCTCGCCGGAGCGGAGGTAGCCCGAGCCGCCCAGGTAGCGCACGTCGATCGGGCGGGGGATGCGCCCCCACATGCTCAGCCGGTCGGGGTCGGCCTTGAGCCGGTCGGCGATGGTGGGGACCTCTTCGGGGGCCGGCAGGTGGTTCGGGACCGGGTCGGCGTGGTCGAGGCCGGCCTCGCCGGTGTGGAACGAGGCCGACATGAAGAAGATCGGTTTGCCGTTCTGCAGCGCCACGGTGCGGCGGACGGAGAAGGAGCGCCCGTCGCGGATGTTCTCGACCTGGTACAGGATCGGCTTCGACGAGTCGCCGGGGCGCACGAAGTAGCCGTGCAGGGAGTGGACGCGCCGGTCGGCCTCGACGGTGCGACCGGCGGCGACCAGCGCCTGCCCGGCGACCTGGCCGCCGAAGACGCGCTGCAGGCCGACTTCGGCGCGCGGGCCCCGGTACAGGCCGGTGTCGATCAGTTCGAGGTCGAGGACGCCGAGGAGCGAGTCCACGGCGTCCTGACCGACGAGTACCTCCGCCACTTACGAACCGACCTGGTGGACGCGGACGGTGTTGGTCGAGCCCGGCGTGCCGGCCGGGGTGCCCGCCACGATGACGACGAGGTCGCCGGGCGAGGCCAGGCCGTTCTGCTGCATGGCCTTGTCGACCAGCGAGAACATGGCGTCGGTGTGGTCGACGTGCTCGACGAGGTAGGCGGCGGTGCCCCACGACAGCGCCATCTGGTTGCGGACCGACTCGATCGAGGTCATGCCGACGATCGGGAAGTTCGGCTTGAGGCGGGCGAGGCGCTTGACGGTGTCGCCGGTCTGGGTGAAGGCGGCCAGGGCCTTCGCGTCGATCGCCTCGGCGATCTTCGCGGCGGCGGCGGTGACGGCGCCGGCCTTGGTGCGCGGCTCATGGGACAGCTCGGGCAGCCCGATGGGACCGGACTCGGTGGTCTCGACGATCTTGGCCATGGTCCGGACCGTGCCGATCGGGTACTTGCCGACGGACGTCTCGCCGGAGAGCATGACCGCGTCGGAGCCGTCGAGGACGGCGTTGGCGACGTCGGAGACCTCGGCGCGGGTGGGGCGCGCGTTGTCGATCATCGAGTCGAGCATCTGGGTGGCGACGATGACCGGCTTGGCGTTGTCGCGGCACAGCCGGATGATCTCCTTCTGCACCAGCGGCACTTCGTCGAGCGGCATCTCGACGCCTAGGTCGCCGCGGGCGACCATGATGCCGTCGAAGGCCAGCACGATCTGCTCGAGGCGCTGGACGGCCTCGGGCTTCTCGACCTTGGCGATGATCGGGCGGCGCACGCCGACCTCGTCCATGACCTTGTGGCCGAGGCGGACGTCGTCGGGGTGGCGCACGAACGACATGGCGATGAGGTCGACGCCGAGGTTGAGGGCGAACTTCATGTCGGAGACGTCCTTCTCCGACAGGGCGGGCACGGAGATGTTGACGTTCGGCAGGGACAGGCCCTTGTGGTTGGAGACCGGGCCGCCCTCGACGACGAGGCACTCGACGTCGGTCTCGTCGGCGCCGAGGACCTCGAGGGCCAGCTTGCCGTCGTCGACCAGGAGCCGGTCGCCCTTGGTGACCTCGGACGGCAGCTTCTTGTAGGTGCACGAGACCCGGTCGTGGGTGCCGTCGACGTCCTCGGAGGTGATGCGGACGCGGTCGCCGGCGGTCCACTGCTCCGAGCCGTTCGCGAAAGTGCCGAGGCGGATCTTGGGGCCCTGCATGTCGGCCAGGATCGCCACCGGCTTCCCGGCGGTGTCGGCGGCTTCCCGGACCATTTGGTAGACCGCTTCATGGTCGGCCTGGGTGCCGTGGCTGAAGTTCATTCGGGCGACATTCATACCGGCGTCGATCAGGCCGGCCATACGCTCCGGAGTGGCCGTCGCGGGCCCGATGGTGCAGACGATTTTAGCTCTACGAGTCACCCTGCGAGCTTATATCGGACGCAGATTGGCACTCGGCGGGTCACCGCAGATGAGAGGTGGAATTCACGAGGGCCGAATTCGCGTCGGAGCGCAAAAGAGAATACGCGGAATTGCGCGCGGGCCATTGGGTCCGCGCGCAATTCCGCGTCAATTCGCGCTTATGCGCTGAGCGGCTGCGCGTCGACGGCGACCGGCTCTGGCAGGGCCACCTGGCCGCCGAGGTAGCGGTGCACCGCCGCGGCCGCGGCGCGGCCCTCGGCGATGGCCCAGACGATCAGCGACGCGCCGCGGTGGGCGTCGCCGGCCACGAACACGCCTTCGGCGTCGGTCTGCCAGTCGTCGCCGCAGTCGAGGGAGCCGCGGCGGTTGCGCTCGATGCCGAGCTGGCGCAGCAGCTGCTGGTCCTCGGTGCCGGCGAAGCCGATCGCGAGCAGCACCAGGTCGGCGGGCACGATCTGCTCGGTGCCGGGCACCGGCTTGATGACGCGGCGGCCCGAGGACTTGTCGACCTCGACCTCGCTCAGGCGCATCTGGCGGACGTGCCCGTGCTCGTCGCCGATGAACTCGGCGGCGGCGCTGCCGTAGTTGCGCTCCCCGCCTTCTTCGTGGGCCGGGTAGTTGCGGACGATGACCGGCCAGGTCGGCCACGGGTCGGACGACTCGTCGCGTTCGGTCGGCGGCATCGGGTACAGGTCGAGCTGGCGCACCGAGGCCGCGCCCTGCCGGTGGGCCACGCCCAGGCAGTCGGCGCCGGTGTCGCCGCCGCCGATGATGATCACGTGCTTGCCGCGCGCGTCGATCGGCGCGAACGGGGCCTTCCCCGCCGCGACCTGGTTGGCGCCGACGAGGTGCTCCATGGCCTGGTGGATGCCGGCGAGCTCGCGGCCGGGCTGGTCGGTCTCGCGGCCTTCGAGCGCGCCGACGGCCAGCACGACCGCGTCGTGGCGCTCCCGGAGGTCGTCGGCGGACAGGTCGAAGCCGACGTTGACGCCGCAGGAGAACTCGACGCCTTCGGCCTCCATCTGCGCCAGCCGGCGGTCGATGTGGCGCTTCTCCAGCTTGAAGTCCGGGATGCCGTAGCGCAGCAGGCCGCCGGGCGCGTCATCGCGCTCGTAGACGGTCACCGAGTGGCCGGCGCGGGCCAGCTGCTGGGCGGCGGCCAGACCGGCGGGACCGGAGCCGACCACCGCGACGGACTTGCCGGTGGAGGATTCCGCCGGCCGGGGCTTGACGACGTCGTCGTCGAAGGCCCGGTCGATGATCTCGACCTCGATGTTCTTGATCGTGACCGGGTCGTCGCCGATGCCGAGCACGCAGGCGGCCTCGCAGGGCGCCGGGCACAGGCGACCGGTGAACTCCGGGAAGTTGTTGGTCGCGTGGAGCTGCTCGATGGCGGCGCCCCAGCGGCCGACGCGGGCCAGGTCGTTCCACTCCGGGATCCGGTTGGCGAGCGGACAGCCATTGTGGCAGAACGGGACACCGCAGTCCATGCAGCGCGAGGCCTGCTTGGTGACCAGCTCTTCGCTGGTGCGCTCGTAGACCTCGCGGTTGTCGAGGATGCGCACCGGCACCGGCCGCTTCTTGGGCACTTCGCGGCCGTGCTGGAGGAATCCGCTGGGATCAGGCATGCTGCGCCTCCTTCTCCTGAGACTGGGCGGCGAGCACGGCCTTGTACTCGGTGGGGATGACCTTGGTGAATCCGGACGCGGCCCGCGGCCAGTTGCTGAGCAGGTCGGCGGCCACGGTCGAACCGGTGGCGCGGCCGTGCCGCAGCAGCAGGCTGTGGACCAGGTCGATGTCGGTGGCGCCGAGCTCGTCGAGGTCGACCAGCGTGGTGTTGGTGCGTCCCTCGTCGAGACGCCAGACGTAGGCCACGCCGCCGGACATGCCCGCGGCGAAGTTGCGGCCGGTCGGGCCGAGGACGAGGACGGTGCCGCCGGTCATGTACTCGCAGCCGTGGTCGCCGACGCCTTCGACGACGGCGACGGCTCCGGAGTTGCGGACGCCGAAGCGCTCGCCGACCTTGCCGCGGATGTAGACCTCGCCGGAGGTCGCGCCGTACAGGAGGGTGTTGCCGGCGATGACGTTGTCCTCGGCGGCGAAGGGCGCTCCCGCGTCGGGCAGCAGCACGAGGCGGCCGCCGGAGAGGCCCTTGCCGACGTAGTCGTTGGCGTCGCCGACGAGCTTGAACGTCGCGCCCCTGGTGAGGAAGGCGCCGAAGGACTGGCCGGCGGTGCCTCTGAAGGTCAGGTCGATCGACCCGTCGGGCAGGCCTTCGCGGTGAGTGCGGCTGACGGCCGCGCCCAGCAGCGCCCCGACCGTGCGGTCGGTGTTGCGGATGTCGAGCTCGGCCGACACGGTGCGGCCCTCCTCGATGGCGGGCCGGGCGATCTCGACGAGCTTGGCGCCGAGGGTCTGCTCGATGCCGTGGTCCTGCTCGCGGCGGCGGACCCTGGGGCCCTCGACCGGCGGAGCGATGACGTTGGACAGGTCGATGCGGGCGGCCTTGCGGGCCTCGCCGGGCACCTGGCGCAGCCGCTCGACGTCGCCGATGGCCTCGTCGAGGGACCGGTAGCCGAGCTGGGCGAGGTATTCGCGGACCTCTTCGGCGATGTAGCGGAAGAAGTTCTCGACGAACTCGGGGCCGCCGTTGTAGCGCTGGCGCAGCAGCGGGTCCTGCGTGGCGACGCCGACCGGGCAGGTGTCCAGGTGGCACACGCGCATCATGACGCAGCCGGCGACGACCAGCGGCGCGGTCGCGAAGCCGTAGCCTTCGGCGCCCAGCAGGGCGGCGATGACCACGTCGCGGCCGGTCTTCATCGCACCGTCGACCTCGAGCCTGACGCGGTCGCGCAGGCCGTTGCGGACGAGGGTCTGCTGGGCTTCGGCGAGACCGATCTCCCAGGGCGTGCCGGCGTGCTTGACCGAGTTGGCCGGGGCCGCGCCGGTGCCGCCGTCGTGTCCGGAGATGAGGATCGTGTCGGCCTTGGCCTTGGAGACGCCGGCGGCGACGGTGCCGACGCCGACCTCACTGACCAGCTTCACGTGGACCTCGGCGTCGCCGCCGCCGGCGTGCTTGAGGTCGTGGATGAGCTGGGCCAGGTCCTCGATCGAGTAGATGTCGTGGTGCGGCGGCGGGCTGATCAGGCCGACGCCGGGCGTGGCGTTGCGGGTCTTGGCGATCCACGGGTGGACCTTCTTGCCCGGCAGCTGGCCGCCCTCGCCGGGCTTGGCGCCCTGGGCCATCTTGATCTGGATGGCGTCGGCCGTGGCCAGGTACTCGGAGGTCACGCCGAAGCGGCCGGAGGCGACCTGCTTGATCGCGCTGCGCCGCTCCGGGTCGTAGAGGCGGTCGATGTCCTCGCCGCCCTCACCGGAGTTCGAGCGCCCGCCGAGGCGGTTCATGGCGATCGCGAGGGTCTCGTGCGCCTCCTGGGAGAGCGCGCCGTAGGACATCGCGCCGGTGTGGAACCGCTTGACGATGTTCTCGACCGGCTCGACCTCCTCGACCGGGATGCTCTCGCGCGTGCCGGTCTCGAAGTCGAGCATCCCGCGCAGCAGCGCGGAGTCGGCGGCCAGAGCGTCGACCTTCTGCGTATAGCGCTTGAACACCTCGTATTGGCCCGAGCGGGTGGCGTGCTGGAGCAGGAACACCGTCTCGGGGTTGAACAGGTGGATCTCGCCTTCGCGGCGCCACTGGTAGTCGCCGCCGGGCGGCAGCGGCTGGTCGGGGTCGACCTTCTGCTCGTAGGCGCGGCGGTGCCGTTCGGCGACCTCCTTGCTGAGCGTCTGCAGGCCGATGCCGCCGATGCGCGAGTCGGTGCCCTTGAAGTAGCGGTCGACGAACTCCTCGTCGAGCCCGACGGCCTCGAAGACCTGGGCGCCGGTGTAGGAGGCGACCGTGGAGATGCCCATCTTGGACATCACCTTGAGGATGCCCTTGCACAGGCCCCCGATGTAGTTTTCGACCGCCTGCGCCGGCTCGAGGTCGATCACGCCGAGGTCGCAGAGCTCTTCGATCGAGTCGAAGGCCAGGTACGGGTTGATCGCGGCGGCGCCGTAGCCCAGCAGCACGGAAGCGTGGTGGACGGTGCGGCAGTCGCCGGTCTCGACGATGAGCGCGACCTTGGTGCGGGTCTGCTCGCGGATCAGGTGCTGGTGGACCGCGGCGGTCAGCAGCAGCGACGGGATCGGCGCGAGGTCGGCGGTGGTGTCGCGGTCGGACAGCACCAGGATGCGCGCGCCGTCCTCGATCGCCTCGGAGACGTGGCGGCAGATCTCCACCAGGCGGTCCTTGAGGCCGCGGGAGCCGTGGCGGGCCTTGTAGAGACCGGAGACGCGCACGGCGCGGAAGCCGGGCATGTCGCCGTCGTCGTCGATGTGGAGGATCTTGGCCAGCTCGTCGTTGTCGAGGACCGGGCGGGACAGCTCGATCTGGCGGCACGAGTGCGGACCCGGCTCGAGGATGTTGCCCTCGGGGCCGATCATGTTGCCGACGGCGGTGACCAGCTGCTCGCGGATGGCGTCAAGCGGCGGGTTGGTGACCTGCGCGAACAGCTGCGTGAAGTAGTCGTAGAGCAGCTTGGGGCGCTTGGAGAGCCCCGCGATCGGGGTGTCCGAGCCCATGGACACGACCGGTTCGGCGCCCGTGGAGGCCATGGGCGCCAGGATCAGACGCATCTCCTCGTCGGTGTAGCCGAAGGTCAGCTGGCGGCGCCGCACGATCTCGGAGTTGTAGACGACGTGCTCGCGCTCGGGCAGCTCCTCGAGGTGGATGAGGCCGGCGTGGAGCCAGTCGCCGTAGGCGTGCTCCTTGGCCAGCGCGTCCTTGATCTCCTCGTCGTCGACGATGCGTCCCTCGTCGGTGTCGACCAGGAACATGCGGCCCGGCTGGAGCCGGCCCTTCTCGGCGACCTCGCTGGGCTCGAAGTCGACCACGCCGGCTTCGGAGGCGAGGACGACGACGCCGTCGGTGGTGCGCCACCAGCGGGCGGGGCGCAGGCCGTTGCGGTCGAGGACCGCGCCGATCTGCGTGCCGTCGGTGAAGCAGACGGCGGCCGGGCCGTCCCAGGGCTCCATGATGGCGGCGTGGTAGCGGTAGAAGTCGCGACGCTTGGGGTCCATGGTCGCGTTGTGCTCCCAGGCCTCGGGCATCATCATGAGCATCGCGTGCGGCAGGCTGCGCCCGCCGAGGTGGAGCAGTTCGACGACCTCGTCGAAGTTCATCGAGTCCGACGCGCCGGGCGTGTTGATCGGGAACAGGCGGCGCAGGCGGCCGGGCAGGTGCTCGCTGGCCAGTTCGGCCTGGCGGGCGGTCATCCAGTTGCGGTTGCCGCGGATGGTGTTGATCTCGCCGTTGTGGGCGACCATGCGGTAGGGGTGGGCCAGCGGCCACGACGGGAAGGTGTTGGTCGAGAAGCGCGAGTGGACCAGGGCCAGCGCGCTGGCCAGGCGCTCGTCGCGCAGGTCCGGGTAGAACTCGGGGACCTGGGCGGGCGTGAGCATGCCCTTGTAGACGATGGTGCGCGACGAGAGGGTCACGATCGCGGCGCCCTCGAGGCGGCGTTCGCGCAGTTCGCGTTCGGCCTGCTTGCGGACGGCGAAGGCCAGCCGGTCGAGTTCGATGCCGGAGGCGGCTTCGTCCTCGGAGGCGATGAAGACCTGGCTGACGCGGGGCATGGAGGCCAGGGCGCCGTCGCCGAGGCCGGAGGGGTCGACGGGGACGTCGCGCCAGCCGAGCACGTGGCAGCCTTCGGCGATGGCGTACTTCTCGATGATGGAGCGGGCGCGCTGCGTCGACTCCTCGGATTCGGGGGTGAAGACGAGCCCGGCGGCGTAGTGGCCGGCCCGGGGCAGGCGGAAGTCGACGACCTCGCGGTAGAAGGCGTCGGGGATCTGGAGCATGATGCCGGCGCCGTCACCGGAGTCCGGGTCGGGCGCGGTCGCGCCGCGGTGCTCCATGCGGACCAGCGCGGAAAGGCCCCGCTGGACGACGCTGTGGTCGACGCGGCCTTGCAGATCCGCAACGAAGGCGACGCCGCAGGCGTCGTGTTCCCATTCGGGGCGGTACAGACCTCGTCCGGTGTTCTGGGCAGAACTCAACCGTGGCCTCCTTCGTCGTCGAGGGCTCCAGCTGAGTGTGGGGCGCTGGAACACGGCGGTGTTTCGTACGGGACGACGTCGGCCCGAAGAATGCAAAGTGTCAGACGAGTGTAATGCATGGCTCATCTGGCGGACACCCTCGTCCTACGATCCGAGCAGCTAGCGCGGTTTCGGGCCTCGCGGCCCGTCGCCGAGCGCAACACCCTCGTAATGCGTCGGTAACGGTCCCTGCCTGGGCGGATCGCATCGTGGCGCCTTTGCGCCGTGTGGTTAGAGTGATCGAATCTCACGGCTCCCCTCGCCGTGTCTCGAGCACCCCCGCAACTGTACGTTCGCAAGGAGCAAATCAACAATGACCTATCCCCCACCCGGCGGCAACCCGCCGCCCCCTGGCTACGGACAGCCGCAGCAGCCGGGATATCCCCCGCAGCAGGGTGGGTACGCCCCGCAGCCGCAGCAGCCCGGGTACGGACAGCAGCCGGGTCACCCGTCCGGGCAGCCGCAGCAGCCCGGCCATGGGGCGCCTCAGCAGCCGGGATACGGCCAGCAGCCCGGCTTCGGCGGTCAGCCGCCGGCCGGTCCGCCGCCGGTCCCGCCGCCGCCTCCGAAGGGCGGCAGCGGCGGCCTGGTCGCCAAGATCCTCGGCGTCGTCGGCGCGGTCGTGGTGATCGCGGCCATCGGCATCGTGCGATTCGTCATGACCGACGACGGCGGCAGTGACGACTCCAACACCTCGACGACGCTCGACGACGAGGCCGTCGAGGCGGCAGAGGCCGCCCAGGTGGGCGACTGCATGTCCGACGCGCTGTCGGCGGCGACCGACGAGCTGGTCGTCCCCTGCGACGACCCGAACGCGTTCTGGTCGATCACGGCCGTCTCCGACGACTCGGGCGCGGAGGTCGACTCGATGGGTGCGCTCACCGACCCGTCGCTCGCCGAAGCGGCGTGCGGCCAGGAGTACATGGGCTGGCAGATCGGCCGGCTGTGGAAGAGCTACCAGTACGTCTACACCAAGGACGTCGCCGGGCTCGGCGGCCCGGTCGACTACCTGTACTGCGTCGAGGCCATCGACAAGGCCGACGCCGACGGCCGGACGCCGCGGGTGCCGGACGTCGGCGACTGCATGGACGACACCGACGGCTTCTGGACCGTGGACTGCTCCGCTGCGAGCGCCTACTACGAGGTCGTCGACTCCCAGTCGTACGACCCGCCGGTCGAGATGAGCGAATCGGACCTCCAATCGGAAATGGGCGGCTGCCCTGACGCCGAGTACTACCCGTACGGCCTCTACGGAGCCGACGGTCTGCTCTACGGCGCCCTGTGCATCAACACCAACGCCTGAACCGGACCGAATCGGATCGAGGCCGCCCCGGCGCATCGGGCCGGGGCGGCCTTCGCGTTGGAAACGCCGATGTCCCGCAGCGCTTGCGCCGGAGCGGAACCCGGAGTGCGGCGTCGTCGTCTGACGAACGGTCGCACCGGGCCCATA
This sequence comes from Glycomyces halotolerans, assembly GCF_054779575.1. Taxonomy (NCBI): domain Bacteria; kingdom Bacillati; phylum Actinomycetota; class Actinomycetes; order Glycomycetales; family Glycomycetaceae; genus Glycomyces; species Glycomyces halotolerans. The sequence continues at coordinate 34,605 of NZ_BAAGXZ010000011.1, read as the reverse complement.
TGATGAAGCCGCCCCGCCCGGTGATGCAACGGAGAGATCAGAATGAGTTACCCGCCCCCCAATCCCTATGATCCGAACCAGCAACCGCAGCCCGGGTACGGCCAGCCCTCCCCTCAGCCGCCTCAGCACTATTCGACGGACGCCGACCCCTATTCGCGGCCCGACCCGTACGGGCAGAGCCCTTACGGCAACCCGCCGATGAGCGTCCAGCCCGGCAGCGTCCCGCCCGGCGGCATGGCCCAGCCGCCCGGACAGACGCCACCGGGCCCGATGCCTCCGGGGCACGTCCCGCCGCCGGCGAATCCGTTCCAGCCGGGCCAGCCCGCTCCCCCGCCGCCGGGCGGCTCCTCGAACACGCCGCTCCTGGTGACCCTGATCGTCGTGGTCGTCGCGGTCGCGGCCGGAGCGATCATCATCGGGATGATGTTCACCGGCGACGACGGCGAGACCGACGTCGCCGGCAACGAGACCACCGCCGCCGAAGCGAGCTCGGCGGCCGAGGAGACCACCGAAGCGGAGGAGACCTCCGAGCCTTCGCCCGCGGAGACGACCGAGGCCGAAGGCGCCGACTACCGCCTTCCCGAGATCGACGAATGCATCGAGAACGTCGACGAGGGTTTCTACGTCGTGCCGTGCGACTCGGACACGGCCTACTGGAAGGTCCTCCACATCGAGAAGAACCCCGACGACCCCGACCCCGACGACGAGTGGCACTACACCGCGGCGCACAACGCCTGCAAGGACTTCGACTACACGAACTACTACTTCACCGACACGGCCGTGTCGGCCGGCCGCGACTGGGACCCCGAGATCGACTCGATCACCGCGATCTACTGCGTGCGCGAGGTCGGCTGACGAACGGGCCCGCGACGGGACCGCGGTTAGTATCGACCCATGTCGCTCAGTCCGCGGGAAGTCGACCGCTTCGAGGACTCCCGGGCCCGTCTGGGAGCCATCGCCTACCGGCTGCTCGGCTCGGCCGTCGAGGCCGAGGACGCGGTGCAGGAGACCTTTCTGCGCTGGCAGTCCGCCGACCGGGACCGGATCGAGGTGCCCGAGGCGTGGCTGACGAAGGTGCTCACCAACGTGTGCCTCAACCAGCTGACCTCGGCCAGGGCCAGGCGCGAGACCTACGTCGGCCAATGGCTGCCCGAACCGGTCCTCGAGAGTGACCCCATGCTGGGGCCCGCCGACACCGCCGTGCAGCGCGAATCGGTCTCGATCGCGGTGCTCACGCTCATGGAGCGGCTCTCCCCCAATGAGCGCGCCGTCTACGTGCTCCGCGAGGCGTTCTCCTACACCCATGCCGAGATCGCCGAGATCCTCGAGATCAGCGAGGCCAACAGCCAGCAGATCCTCCACCGCGCCAAGCGGCACGTCACCGACGACCGGGTCCGGGCCGCCGTCGACCGCGACGCCGCGCGCAAGGTCGTCGAGAAGTTCCTCGCCGCGGCCGCCAGCGGCGAGACCGAGCCGCTGGTGCGGCTGCTCGCCGACGACGCCATGGGCGTGGGCGACGGCGGCGGCAAGGTCCCGGCCCGCGCCAAGGTCATGGTCGGCGCCACGGCGGTGGCGAAGTTCCTGCGCGGCCTGTTCAAGCCGTCGGTCGCCAAGCGCGACATGGTCGGCGGCCCGCCGTCCCTGTACGACGCGATCGTCAACGGCGATCCCGCGCTGGTGGCCGTCGTCGGCGACCGGGTCGTCGGCGTCATGATGCTCGAGCACACGCCCGAGGGCATTTCCGCCGTCCGCAGCCAGGCCAACCCGGACAAGCTCGAATACCTCTCCCGCCGATGGGCCGAGACCGACCACGGAACCCCGCTGACCACTCTTTGGTGATCCATTTCATATCCGCCTCCTGTCAGGATTCGCGACGCCGTCTCGTTCAGAGGGCACGCCGACCCGACAGGAGCACGTCATGGAACACGTCCTGAAGCAGAGTACGAAGCACCGCATCGTCGTCCTCGGAGCCGGATACGCCGGAACCGGCGCCGCCGGATCGCTGGCGCGCAGGCTCCACCCCGACGACTTCGCGATCACCCTCGTCAACGCCGAACCCGACTTCGTCCAGCGCCTGCGCCTGCACCAGATCGCCGCCGGGCGCGAGTGCAAGCCGCTGCCGCTCGCCGAGATCTACCGGGGCACCGGAGTGCGGTTCCGCCGGGCGCGCGTCGAGGCCGTCGACCCCGAGCGCGGGACCGTCGCGGTCGACGACGGCGACGAACTCGCCTACGACACCCTCGTCTACGCCCTCGGCAGCACCACCGACGACCAAGGCGTGCCCGGCGTCGCCGAGCACGCTCACCACATCGCGAGCCGCCCGGGAGCGCTGCGGCTGCGCGAACGCCTGCGAGACCTCACCGCAGGGCAGGCGGTGGTCGTCGTCGGCGGCGGTCTGACCGGCATCGAGGGCGCGACCGAGATCGCCGAGACCCGGCCCGACCTGAAGGTCACGCTCGCCACCCGCGGCGAGCTCGGCGACTGGCTCTCGCCCAAGGCGAATCGCCACCTGCGCCGGGCCCTCGAGCGCCTCGGCGTGGCCGTCCTCGAGCACGTCTCCGTCGAACGCGTCGAAGCGAGGCGGGTGGTCGGCGCCGACGGCGCCGCCCTGCCGTCCGACGCGACCGTGTGGGCCGGCGGCTTCGCCGTCCACCCCATCGCGGCCGCCGGCGGCCTCGAGGTCACCGAGACCGGCACGATCGTCACCGACCGCACGATGCGCTCGGTCTCGCATCCCGAGGTCTACGCCATAGGCGACAGCGCCCACGTCCTCGGCGACAACGGCACGCCGCTGCCGATGTCGTGCGCGTCGGCAGGCTTCACCCGGATCCAGGCGGTGGGCGCCATCGTCGCCCGCCTGACCGGCGCGAAGCCGCCCGAGCCGAGGCTGCCGTACTTCGGCAACAACATCGGCCTCGGGAGTCGGGACGGGGTCTTCCAGCTCGTCGGCTCGGGCCTGCGGCCCAAATCCTGGAGCCTCAGGGGCCGGGCCGCCGCGCGCTTCAAAGCCTTCGTCAACTGGGCGACGGCGTGGAACGCCGCCCACCCCACCGCCGGCCCGCCGACGCGCAAGCGCCGCAAGGCCGCCTCGGCGGCGACCGCCGACGAGAGGGTCTCGGCCTAAGGTGGCTCGCATGGACAGAGCCGCGATCGAGCGTTTCGAGGCCAGCCGTGCCCGGCTGTCCTCGCTGGCGTACCGTCTCATCGGCTCGGCCGCCGACGCCGAAGACGCGGTGCAGGACGCCTTCCTGCGTTGGCAGGCGGCCGACCGGGACCAGATCGAGGTGCCGGAGGCCTGGCTGACGAAGATCGTCACGAACCTGTCACTCGACCGGCTCCGCTCGGCGCGGGCGCGCCGCGAGCGCGCGGTCGGCTCCTGGCTGCCGGAGCCGCTGCTCGAGGGCGACCCGATGCTGGGGCCGGCCGACACCGCCGAGCAGCGCGAATCGGTCTCGATCGCGGTGCTCACGCTCATGGAGCGCCTCCCGCCGGTCGAGCGGGCCGTCTACGTCCTGCGTGAGGCGTTCTCCTACAGCCACGCCGAGATCGCCGAGATCCTCGACATCTCCGAATCGGCGAGCCAGCAGCACGTCCACCGCGCCCGGCGCCACTTGGCCACCGCGAGGCGCGGGGACGACGTCGACCGGGAATCGGCGCGCCGCATCGTCGAGGCGTTCCTCGACGCCGCCTCCTCGGGCCGCACCGAGCGGCTGGTGGCACTGCTCACCGACGACGCGACCGCCGTCTCCGACGGTGCGGGGCTGTCCGAGACGCTGATGTCGTTCGAGTCCCCTGAGCGGGTCGCGGCCGTCTTCAGGGCCGGCTTCAAACCGACCGACGCGAAGCGCCGGCGCATCGGCGGCTCCCCCACGATGTACTTGGCCGCGGTCAACGGCTCCCCCGCCATGCTCGCGGTGCTCGACGACCGCGTCGTCGGCGTGGTGGTGTTCGACGTCGCCGACGGCAAGATCTCAGCCTTGCGCGGCTTCGCCCACGAGCGGCGACTCGGCCGCATCACCGAGGCTTGGCGGCGGCGGGACTTCGAGGCACCGCTCATCGCTCAGTGGTGACCGGCCTCATAGCCGGTCCCTGTCAGGTTTCACGGGCCCATCCGGTTCAAGAGGCGAACACACCGAGACAGGAGCGAGACCATGAAACACCGCATCATCGTCCTCGGCGCCGGATACGCCGGAGCCTCCGCCGCCGGTCGCCTGGCCAGGCGCCTGCACGGCGACGACGTCGATATCACGCTCGTCAACGCCGAACCGGACTTCGTCGAACGCGTCCGGATGCATCAACTCGCCGCCGGACGAGAGCTCAAGCCGCGGCCGCTCGCCGACATGTTCGACGGCACCGGTGTGCACGTCCGCCTCGGCCGCGTCACCGCCGTCGACGCCGACCGCAGGACCGTGGCCCTCGGCGACGGGGACGAGCTGTCGTACGACACGCTCGTCTACGCGCTCGGCAGCGCCGGGAACGACCACGGGGTCCCCGGCGTCGCCGAACACGCCTTCGACATCGCCGGACGTCAAGGGGCGCTGCGGCTGCGCGGGCGCCTCGATGGCCTGGCCGAAGGAGGGCGCGTCGTGGTCGTCGGCGGTGGACTCACCGGCATCGAGGCGGCCAGTGAGATCGCCGAGGCCCGGCCCGAGCTCGACGTCGCCGTCGTCACTCGCGGCGGTTTCGGCGACTGGCTCTCGCCCAAGGGGCATCGGCATCTGCGCGGAGCCTTCGACCGCCTCGGCGTCACCGTCCACGAACACGCCGAGGTCGAACGTGTGGAATCGGACGCCGTCGTCACCGGCGACGGATCGGCGATCGGCGCCGACGCCACGGTGTGGACCGGCGGTTTCGCGGTCCACCCGATCGCCGCGGCCGGCGCCTTGGAGGTCGCCGACACCGGCCGGATCCTCGTCGACCGCACCATGCGGTCGGTCTCGCACCCGGACGTCTACGCCGTCGGCGACGCCGGTCTGGCCGAGGGCCCGGGCGGGAAGCCGCTGCGCATGTCGTGCGCCTCGGGCACGCCGATGGCCTGGCAGGCCGCCGACGCGATCGCCGCGCGCCTGACCGGACGTGAGGTCCCCAAGACGCCGCTGCGCTACTTCAACCAGTGCATCAGCATCGGCCGCCGAGACGGCCTCATCCAGTTCGTCACCGCCGACGACCGCGCCAAGCCGTCGATCCTGAAGGGGAAGGCCGCGGCCCGCTACAAGGAGCTCGTCTGCAAGGGCGCGGCATGGGGCGTCGCCAATCCGACCCTCGGCGTGCCGGTCCGGCGCCGGCGGATCGCGACGCCGGCCCGGCGGTCGACCGCGGTGTTATCCGGCGACGATGCGCGGGAGCAGGTCCTCGGCCGGCGGGTTCCAGGAGTCGACGTCGACCGGGACCTGGTCGCCTGACCGGATGTCCTTCATCTGCGGGCCCTCTTCAGCCCCGAAGAGGACGAACGGGATGCCGCGCTTGTCGGCGAATTTGATCTGCTTGCCGTATTTGGCCGCCGAGGGCGAGACCTGGGCCGGGATGCCGCGGGCGCGCAGGCGCCGCGCCAGCGCGTTCGCCTCGGTCCGCTCGCCCTCGTCGGCCAGCGCGACGAGCACGCACGTGGGGACCTCGCGGGTGGCGGTCAGGGCCCCGGTGTTGAGCAGGGGCACCAGCAGCCGGGATACGCCGATGGACAGGCCGACGCCCGGGTAGGTGTTCTTGCCGTCGGAGGCGAGCGTGTCGTAGCGTCCGCCCGAGCAGACCGAGCCGAGGTTCTCGTAGCCTTCGAGGACGGTCTCGTAGACGGTGCCGGTGTAGTAGTCGAGGCCGCGGGCGATCTTCATGTCGGCGATGACGAGGCCGGGCGCCTCCTTGGCGGCGGCCTCCGCGACGGCGGCCAGTTCGCTCAGGCCCTCGTCCAAGAGCGGGTCCGAGACGCCGAGGGCTTTGACGCGGTCGACGAACGAGGTGTCCTCGGAGCTGATCTCGGCCAGCTTCAGGCAGGCCTCGGCCTGTTCGGAACTGGCGTCGATCGCGTCCATCAGCTGCTTGCGGACGCCGTCGGGGCCGATCTTGTCGAGCTTGTCGACGATCCGCAGCGCCTCATCGGTGTCGCCGATGCCGATGCCCTGGTAGAAGCCTTGGGACAGCTTGCGGTTGTTGACGTGCATGCGAACCGGCGGCAGCGGGAGTCCCCGCAGCGCGTCGGCGATGACCAGCGGGATCTCGACCTCGTAGTGGGCCGGGAGCTCGTCGCGGTCGACGATGTCGATGTCGGCCTGCAGGAACTCCCGGTAGCGTCCCTCCTGGGGGCGCTCCCCGCGCCAGCACGGCTGGATCTGGTAGCGGCGGAAGGGGAAGTTGAGTTTCCCGGCGTTCTCGAGCACGTAGCGCGCGAACGGCACGGTCAGGTCGAAGTGGAGCCCGAGCCCGGCGTCGCCGCCGTCGTCGTCGGCTTGCAGGCGGCGCAGCACGTAGACCTCTTTGGAGGTCTCGCCTTTGCGCAGGAGCTGGTCCATCGGCTCGACGGCGCGGGTCTGGAGGTTCGCGAAGCCGTGGAGCTCGAAGGCGCGGCGGAGATGGTCGACCACCTGCTGCTCGACGATGCGCTGCCGGGGCAGCAGTTCGGGGAATCCCGAGAGCGGCTGGGGTCGTGGCATGGATGTCTCCTGGTTCAGGCTGTGTGCGGTGTCGCGGCGCTCAGGCGCGATGAGACTGGGCGACGCGGCGCAGGTACGGGTTGCGGGCGCGTTCGGCGGCCATGTCGGTGCGCGGGCCGTGGCCGGGCAGGATCTGGACCTCGTCGGCCAGCGGCAGTACCTTGCGCTCGAGGCTGTCCCACATCTTCGCGTCGCTGCCGCCGGGCAGGTCGGTGCGGCCGATCGCTCCGGCGAAGAGGACGTCGCCGGTGAGCGTGTACGGGGTCGCGTCGCTGCCGCTGGTGTGGAACATGATCGAGCCCTCGGTGTGGCCGGGGGCGTGGTCGACCTTGAGGCGCAGCCCGGCCAGTTCGAGGACCGCTCCGTCGGCGAGGACCTCGACGTCGTCGGGTTCGGTCCACTCCAGGCCGGTGCCGAACATGGCGCCGGTGCCGGGACCGAAGCCGCGGGCCGGGTCCTCCAGCAGGTGCGAGTCGTCGGAGTGGATGTAGGCGGGGACGTCGTTCGCGCCGCAGACGGGCGTGACCGAGAAGGTGTGGTCGAGGTGGCCGTGGGTGAGCACGACCGCGACCGGCTTGAGCTTGCGGTCGGCGAGCACCTCTTCGAGTCGGGGCGCGATGCCGATGCCGGGGTCGACGACGACGCACTCGGATCCGCGGCCGTCTGCGATCACATAGCAGTTCGTGCCGAACGCGTCCGCCACAAGCGTCTCGATGAGCACCCGGTTTCCCTCCTTCGCCGCGCCTCAGGATACACCCGGTGGCCAAGGTGATGTCGCCGACAGAGTCCCGATACACTCCCATTCGCGTAACCCCCAGAACGAGCCGGGCCGATGTACGGCTAGCGAGCGGCCTCTACGAAGCTTGCGAACCATCAGTCGGCGCGGCCAAGACCGGTTGACCGAGGAGGCCCCGCAGTGCCCGCCAAGTCCAAGCACATGGAGCGGCGCAAGCAGCGCATCGCGAACGCGAAGAAGAACGCGCGGCTTGCGGCGAAGCTCCGCCGCCGCCGCCGGCTCCAGGCGACGTTCGGACTGCTGGCCATCGCCGTGCTCCTCACCGCCGGATACCTGTGGACGACCGGTTTCTTCGACTCCGAGGAGCCGGCCGACGTTCCGACCACCGAGATGCCGACCGAGGAGATGGTCGAGACGCCGGCGGAGGAGCCGACCGACGGTGGCGAGGCGAGCCCGACCGACGAGGCGAGCCCGACCGACGAGACGACCGAGTAGACCCCTTAATCCCACCACTTCGAAGGAGATTTGACGGTGGCGTCGAAACAGGCACAGCGCATGGCCGCCCGCGCGCAGCTCGAGCAGCGCATGGCCGAGAAGGCCGAGGAGGAACGCAAGCGGCGCACCGTCTTGTGGAGCATGGGCGGCGTGGGCGCGCTGGTGCTGCTGGTGGTCGTGGCCTGGGCCGCGGTCTCGATCGCCTCCGACGACGAGGAGTCTGACGGCGCGTCCCCCGGTACCGACGCCGAGACCAGCGCTCCGGCCTCCGAGGAGCCGTCCGAGGCCCCGGCCGTGGTCAACGACGCCCCGATCGAGGAGACCGTCGCGGGCGCCGAGGCCGCCGCCGGCCGCTGCGCGGACGTAGCGCCCAGCGGCGAGGGCGCCACCGCCGAGTCCGGCGGCAACACCGACGGCCGGCCGGCCAAGGACGTGTACCTGGAGTGCATGTCGCTGTCGGCTCCGGACGCTTCGGCGACCGCGGACTGCGCCTACACCCCGACGCAGGGCGAGACGGTGCCCCCCGCCGTCCAGCCGGCCGCGGGCACGCAGGAGATGACGATCGTCTCCAACCTCGGCACCATCACCGCGGAGATCGACACGGCGAACGCCCCGTGCACGGCCGGTTCGTTCACGTTCCTGGCCGGGCAGGGCTACTTCGACGCCTCGCAGTGCCACCGGCTGACGACCGACGGCATCTGGGTACTCCAATGCGGTGATCCTGACGCGCGCGCGGCCATCGAGGCCGGCACCCCCGAGCAAGCCGGCATGGGCGGTCCGGGCTACCAGTACGGCGAGGAGAACCTGCCGGCCGAGGGCGAGAACAACTATCCGGCCGGGACCATCGCGATGGCAAACAGCGGCCCGGGGACCAACGGCAGCCAGTTCTTCATCGTGTACGAGGACACCACGCTGCCGGCCTCGTACACGATCATGGGCCGCATCACCGAGGGCCTTGACATCGTCGAAGAGGTCGCCGCGGCCGGGGCCATGTGATTCAAGGCTGGCCTGTGAATCGGGTCGCCCGATTCACAGGACGGGCCCTAGACGCCCGGGGCCGCTGGTAGCCCAGGCTAGGATGGGAACCTAAGCTTGATGAGCGATACCGGCGAGTCGAGTTCTAGGAGGCGACGGTGGTTACCGAACGAGCCGCAGGGCCCAGCGGCAAAAACGCGGACACCGGGACGCAGGCCTCCGGCTCGGAGGCCGTCTCGGTCGGCCCGCCCACAGGGCGGCGAATGCGAGCCAGGCTCGCGCGTTTCAACGCGCCCTGGCAGTCATCGACGTTGCCCGAAGTGCTGGAACCGCTGGTCGCGACCCACCGCGCCGCGCACCCGCGCGCAGACGTCCGGCTCCTGCAACAGGCGTACACGGAGGCCGACCGCCTGCACAGCGGTCAGTTCCGCAAGTCCGGCGATCCGTACATCACCCACCCGCTCGCGGTGGCCTCGATCCTCGCCGAGCTCGGCATGGACACCAACACGCTGGTGGCCGCGCTGCTGCACGACACGGTCGAGGACACCGACTACACGCTCGACCAGCTCTCCGACGAGTTCGGCGGCGAGGTCGCGCTCCTGGTCGACGGGGTGACCAAGCTCGACAAGGTCAAGCTCGGCGACGCGGCCAAGGCCGAGACGATCCGCAAGATGGTCGTCGCCATGGCCAAGGACCCGCGGGTGCTGGTCATCAAGCTGGCCGACCGCCTGCACAACATGCGCACGCTGACGTTCCTGGCTCCCGAGAAGCAGGAACAGAAGGCGCGCGAGACGCTCGAAATCCTCGCTCCCCTGGCGCACCGCCTGGGCATGAACACCATCAAGTGGGAGCTGGAGGACCTGTCGTTCGCCACGCTCTACAAGAAGCGCTACGCCGAGATCGCCAGACTGGTCTCCGAGCACTCCCCGCAGCGCGAGATGCTGCTCCAGCAGGTGACCGCGCAGGTCAAGGAGCAGCTCAAGGAGTCGCGCATCAAGGCGGACGTGTCGGGCCGGCCGAAGCACCTGTACTCGATCTACCAGAAGATGATCGTGCGCGGCCGCGACTTCAACGACATCTACGACCTGGTGGGACTTCGCATCCTGGTGGACGACGAGCGCGACTGCTACGCCGCGCTCGGGGTGATCCACGCGAACTGGCAGCCGGTGCCGGGGCGCTTCAAGGACTACATCGCGATGCCGAAGTTCAACATGTACCAGTCGCTGCACACGACGGTCATCGGCCCGAACGGCAAGCCGGTCGAGATGCAGATCCGCACCTGGGCGATGCACCGCACCGCCGAGTACGGCATCGCGGCGCACTGGAAGTACAAGGAGACCAAGAACTCGACGGTGGCCGGTCCGCCCGCCCACATCGACGACATGGCGTGGCTGCGGCAGCTGCTCGACTGGCAGCGCGAGGCGGCCGACCCGTCGGAGTTCCTCGACGCGCTCCGCTTCGACCTGGCCTCCTCGGAGGCGTACGTCTTCACGCCCAAGGGCGACGTGATCGCGCTGCCGGCCGGTTCGACGCCGGTCGACTTCGCCTACGCCGTCCACACCGAGGTCGGCAACCGGTGCATCGGTGCGCAGGTCAACGGCAAGATCGTGCCGCTGGAGTCGACGCTCTCCAACGGCGACGTGGTCGAGATCTTCACCTCGAACTCCCAGGACGCCGGCCCCAGCGAGGACTGGCTCAACTTCGTCAAGAGCCCGCGGGCGCGCACCAAGATCAAGCAGCGCTTCAAGCGCGAGCGGCGCGAAGAGGCCATCGAGCTGGGCAAGGAAGAGCTCACGCGGGCGATGCGCAAACGGCGTCTGCCGATGCAGCGCATGCTCACCAGAGACAACCTGACCTCCCTGGCCAAGGACCTGAACCTCAAGGACGTCGAGGCGCTGTACGCCGCGCTCGGCGAGCACCACATCAGCCCGAACCAGGTGGTCCAGCGGCTGCTGGAGGTCCAGGGCGGCGCCGAGGGCGCCACCGAGGACATGGCCGAGGCGACCGCGCCGACGCAGCCGGCCCGGATCGTCCCCGAGGAGCACGGCGACATCCACGCCGCGGTCACGGTGGCGGGCATGAGCGACGGCGACATGCCGGTGCGGCTGGCACACTGCTGCAGCCCGATCCCGGGCGACTCGATCATCGGGTTCGTCACCCGCTACCACGTGATCAGCATCCACCGCCGCGACTGCGAGAACGCCGAGGAGCGTGTGGAGCTGCAGCCCGACCGCGTCGTCGAGGTCCACTGGTCCGACGAGGAAGACCAGGCCACCTTCGTGGCGACCGTCCAGGTGGAGGCGCTCGACCGCCACCGGCTCCTGGCCGACGTCACGCAGGTCCTCTCCGGGGAGCGCGTTTCGATCCTCTCGGCCACGGTGACGACCACCCGCGACCGGGTGGCCTTGTCGCGTTTCACCTTCGAGATGGCCAATCCCGAGCATCTGGACCACATCATCAAGGTGATCCGCAAGATCGACGGCGTCTACGACGCCTACCGGCTCACCGGAGCCGACTCGGGCGCTTAGGCCGGGCGCTCTCAGGCGCGCCGGTCCCAGTCGATGCGGTAGTCGTACTGCCAGGCCGTCCGCTCGGGGGTGTTGAACTTCTCCAGGAAGAACGGCATCAGCAGGTCCCTGAAGCGGGCCGCGATCGGGCCGGCGGCCTTGCTCTGGTTGGTGCGCGCGGCGGCCGCGGCGATGCGCTCCACCCGCTCGCGGCGGTGCCGCAGGTAGGCGCTGAAGGCATCCTCGGTCGGCAGGTCCCGAAGACACCGCGCCAGCTCGACGGCCGACTCGATCGCCAGGGAGGCGCCCTGGCCCGACGACGGCGAGGTGGCGTGCGCGGCGTCCCCGACCAGCACCATGCGGCCCTTCGACCAGCGCGGCAGCCGGGGCAGGTCCTCCAGCAGGTGAACGGGGGCGAAGTTCGCGGCGGTGACCCGGTCCAGGATCGCGAGCGCCGGCGTCTGGTCGCGGGCGAAGGCCGCTCGCAGCCGCTCGACCCAGTGGTGGAAGGCCGGGGCGCGGACGTCGGCGCGGGTGGCGCGTTTGACCGGCAGGTTGGCGAACCAGGCGCATTCGGTCCCTTCGACCTGATAGCCGAGGAAGGCGCGGCGGCCGAAGACGAAGTGCTGGGCGCCGCCGGTGTCGGGCAGGCCCGTGCCGTCGACATAGCCGCCGAAGCTGAGCAGGCCGGTGTAGCGGGGTTCTGGGGCGCGCGGATCGATGCGGCCGCGCACGTCCGACCGGACGCCGTCGCAGCCGACGAGGATGTCGGCCTCGGCGGTGGTGTGGTCGTCGAACTGGGCGATGACGCTGCCGCCGGTGTCCACGGCGTCGACGAACCGCCTGCCGTAGACGATCTTGACGCTTTGCTCGGCGGCGCGCCGCTGGAGGGCCTCGGCCAGAGCGCCGCGCGGGAGGGTCAGGCGGGGCCGCTGCCCTACGCGGTCGGTGATCTCGCCGAGGACTTTGCCGGTGTGGCTCTGGATGATCATCCGCGGCGTCGGGGTCGCCGCGGCGTCGAGGACGTCGTCGGCGCCGACGAGCGCGAGCGCGGCCTGGCCGTTGGAGGCCAGTGAGAGCGGGCCGCCGGCGGTGCCGTGGCCCGGCTCGCGGGCCTCGTAGACGACCGCTTCGATGCCGGCTCGGCGCAGGGCCATGGCCGTGACCGGTCCGGCCACTCCCCCGCCGATGACGACGGCGGTCCGGGCTCGGGGGTTCGTGGGGTCGCTCATGTCGCTCTCCTGCCGTGCTGGGTGCCTGCGGCGACGGTAGGGCGGCGGCGGGCGCGGCCGAATCGGCCCGGAGTCGCATGTCGGGGTCGACTCCGGGTGTACGCCACTCGGTCGGCGTACTCTTCGGCGAGACGCTCCCGCTGTGCCGATCGATGCCTATAGTGATGACTGACTCACACCAAGAGGGGGTTTCATCGTGGGCATCGGGGACAAGTTCAACGAGATGAAGGACAGGGCCGAAGGGTTCGCCGACGACGCCAGGGAGAAGGCGGGCGACGCGTTCGACAGGGCCAAGGACTCTCCGCTGGGCGACAGGATCGAGAACTCGCCTCTGGGAGACGAGGCGGAGGAGTTGCTCGGGCGCGGGCGGGACCAGGGCGGGGAGTCCGCTTCGGACATCGAGGATGAAGGGCGCTAGAAGCGGCCAGAATGTGACGGGGGCTCGTGATCCGGCCGGATCATGAGCCCCCGCTTCGTATGTCGATCAGCGGCGCTTCTTGCGGCGCTGCTGCGGACGGGCGCCGCCCGAACGCGGCCCGCCGCCTTGGCGCGGGGCCCCCGCTCCCGCCGGCTCCTCGTCGAGCAGCTCGATCGGGATGTCGTCGGTCTTGGCCCGCGGCAGGGCGTCCTCGTCGTCGTCCCCGCCGGTGCCCGCGCGCTTGTTGGCGATCTTCTTGTTGTGCTTCTTGTAGACCGGGCTGCGCTCGGCCATGTCGACCACCCACGGCGCGGCCAGGAAGACCGAGGAGTAGGTACCGGTGACGATGCCGACGAACAGCACCAGCGCCAGGTCCTTCAGGGTGCCGACGCCGAGCATGCCCACGCCGATGAACAGCAGCGCGCCCACCGGCAGCGCGCCGATGAGGGAGGTGTTCAGCGAGCGCATGAGCGTCTCGTTGATCGCCTCGTTGACCCCTTCGGCGAAGGTCTGCCGCCGGGTCTGGAGCAGGTTCGCGGTGTTCTCCTGCACCTTGTCGAACACGACCACGGTGTCGTAGAGCGAGTACGCGAGGATCGTCAGCATCCCGACCATGGTCGAGGGCGTGACCTCGAATCCGACCAGCGAGAACACCCCGGCGGTCAGCACCAGGTCGTGCCCGAGGGCGGCGAGCGCGGCGATCGCCATGCGCCGTTCGAACCGCAGCCAGATGAATATGGTGATGAGGATCAGGAACACGATCAGCGCGATGAGCGCCTTCTGCGACACCGCCTCGCCCCAGGTCGCCGAGACCTCGGAGACGGAGATCTCGTCGGTCGAGATGCCGACCTCCTCGGCGATCGCCCGGCGGATCTCCTGGGAGGTGTCGATATCGGTCGCGGCGGTGCGGATGATGTAGGACTGGTCGGCTCCGGCGCCGGCGATCTGCCCGGAGGCGACCTCCGCTCCCGCCGAGGCGGCGGCGTTCTCCACCTCGGTGAGCGTGGAGCCGCCGGCGGGAACGGTGTACTGGTTGCCGCCGGCGAAGTCGATGCCCAGGGAGAAGCCCTTGACGAGCATGATCGCGATGCAGGCGGCGATGACGATTGCCGATCCGAGGTACCAGCGCCTGCGGTTGGCGACGAACTCGAAGTCGGTCTCACCGCGGTAGAGCTGGCTCCAGACGGAGCGCTTCGGGGTGTCGGCGTTGTTCTGCTGAGTGCTCATGGCTGCTCCTTAGCCGCGCGAGGCCGCTTTGCCGGGGGCCGGGATCGCCCTGGTGTGGAGCCCGGACAGGTGGACGTTGTTGAGGACCCGGCCGCGGGCCAGCCATTCGGCGATCGGGTGGGTGAACAGGAACACCACCAGGATGTTCACCAGCGTGGACAGTCCCAGCGCGAAGGCGAACGCCCGGACCGGGCCGAGCGCCAGGAAGTACAGGACCAGCGCGGCGATGATCGAGATGGTGTTGGCCGACAGGATGGTGCGGCGGGTGCGGACCCAGGCGCGGGGCACGGCCGAGCGGGCCGAGCGGCCGTCGCGCATCTCCTCCTTGATCCGTTCGAAGTAGACGACGAACGAGTCGGCGGTGATGCCGATGGCTACCACGAAGCCGGCGACGCCCGCGAGTGTGAGCGTCAGGCCGATCTGGGATCCGAGCAGCGACACGGTCGGGTACAGCACCACGGTGGCGGCCAGGAGGCTGCCGAGGACGATGAAGCCCAGGACCCGGTAGTAGGCCAGGCAGTACAGGAACACCAGGATCAGACCGATGACCATGGCCAGCAGGCCGGCCTCGAGCTGCTCGACGCCGAGGGTCGCGGTGACCTCGTCGACGGTCTCGACCACGAAGTGGATCGGCAGGGAGCCGAAGTTGAGCTGCTCGGCCAGCTGATTGGCCTCGTCGGCGCTGAAGTCGCCGGAGATCTGCGTCGAGTTGCGGGAGGCCTCGCGGATCGTCGGGGCGCTCACGACCTCGTTGTCGAGGACGATCGCGACGTCTTGGCCGACGTTCTCGCTGGTCAGCGTGCCCCAGCGCTCGGCGCCGTCGGCGGTGAACTCGACGTTGACGACGAATCGGGTCGGGTTGGCCGGGTCGTTGCCGACGTCGGCGTTGGCGACGTCGGAGCCGACGACCTGCGCGGGCTGGAGCAGGTACTTGGACGAGTAGCTGCCGGTGGCCTCCCCGTCGGAGATCTCCTCGGGGGCCGAGCAGGCGGTGACTTCGACGTCGGGGTCCTGGACCGATCCCGGCGGGCGGGCGTCGAGCTGCTCGCAGGTGATGCTGGGGACGTAGAACTGGACGGTCGCGGGCAGCACGCCGACTTCTTCGGGCGTCAGCTCGCCGAAGACCTCGAGGGTCTCGACGGATGCCTGGTCGGTGGGCGCGGTGGTCAGGGACTGCGCCAGTTCGGCGGCTTCGGGGCCGACCTTGGCCCACACGTCGTCGAGCGTGACGTCACCGGTCGGCTCGTCGGTCTCCTCGTCGGAGGTGTCGACCTGGGCGCCGCCGGAGTTGTCCTCGGAGGCCTCCTCGGAGGGGGTCTCGGACGCCTCGTCGGTGGGCTCGTCGGTCGCCTCCTCGCCTTCTTCGGCGCCTTCGCCCTCGGTCGACTCCTCGCCGCCGGTCTCCTGCTCGGCGAGGCCCTCCAGTCCGGAGGTGTCGGTGGTCGCCTGCGTGACGATGCGGAAGCGCAGTTCAGCAGGAGCGCCGACGTCGCGCAGGGCGTCCTCGTCGGTGTCGTGCCCGGCGACGTTGACCACGATGTTCTCGTTGCCCTCGACGTAGACCTCGGGCTCGGCCACACCGGTGGAGTTGACGCGGGACTCGATGATCTGCCGCGCCTGCTCCATGGTCTCGGGGCCCGGGTCCTCCTCGGTGCCCTGCAGGTAGGCGGTGAGCGTCATCGACAGCCCGCCCTGCAGGTCGAGACCCAGTTTCGGGGTGGGGAACTTCAGTCCGGCGCCTGCCAGCGCGGCGGCCCAGAGCACCCCGACCACGGCCAGGAGCGCCAGGAAGTAGGGGGCGACGGGCAGGCGCTTGCGCTGGATCTTCTTCCTTGGGCGGTCAGCGCCCGTGGTTGCACCCATGTTCGACGGCAATGGTCAGTCTCTTCCTCGGTCAGTTCTCGGGCGGGCAAAGGGGTATGCCCGCCTGGGCGGTCCCGGCCTCCGGTTCCTGGACGCGGTCGAGCGCCGCGCCGAGGGAGTGGCCTGGCACACGCGATGTCGGCGCGGCTCATTCTAGACGGCCGCGATCAGAGGCTTTGCCCCGCCTTGTCTACGATTCGCAAGGGCGGTCGAGCCCGAGGCGGGCTCTAGTATTCCTTGCGGTCCGACTTGCCGGGGTGCTTGTCGTTGTCGTCGCCTTCGTCGGTGGCGCGGAGACGCTCCAGGTCCTCGTCGGTGAGCGTGGCCTCCTCGTCGGAGAGCGGGGCCGCGTCGGTCACCTCGGCGGCTTCGGTCTCGGTCGGGAGGACGCGGGCGATGGCCTGGCGCGCGAACACCAGGAAGACGTCGTCGGAGGCCTCCAGCGTCACCGTCTCCTCGTCGGAGTCGACGACGGTGCCGTACAGGCCGCCGATGGTCATGACCTTGGCTCCCGCGTCGACCTGCGACTGCATTTGCTGCTGCTCGCGCTGGCGCTTCTTCTGCGGGCGGATCATGACGAAGTACATGAGCACGATGAAGCCCACGATCATGACCAGGAAGAGCAGGTTGCTGCTGCCTCCGGCGTCGTCCTGCGCGAGGACGTCTACAGCTGAGAGCACGGCGTGCCTTTCGTTGTCGGATGGTTGCTCGAGACGTGGCCGGAGTCTATCGCGGACGTCCCGACATACCCCACCCTACGCGGCGTCGCCGCCGAAGAGCCCTTCGGTGGGCGGCGGATCGAGGCCCAGGTGCCGCCATGCGTCGGCGGTGGCCACGCGCCCTCTGGGGGTCCGGGCGAGCAGTCCGGCGCGCACCAGGAACGGCTCGCAGACCTCCTCGACGGTGTCGGACTGCTCACCGACGGCGACGGCCAGGGTGGTCAGGCCGACGGGGCCGCCGCCGAAGGTCTTGACCAGGGCGGCGAGGACGGCGCGGTCGAGCCGGTCGAGGCCGAGCTCGTCGACGTCGTAGAGGGCGAGCGCCTCGGCGGCGACGGTGGCATCGATGGTGCCGTCGGCGCGGACCTGCGCGAAGTCGCGCACGCGGCGCAGCAGGCGGTTGGCGATGCGGGGGGTGCCGCGGGAGCGGGAGGCGATCTCGGCGGCGCCCTCGGCGGTGATCTCGACGCCGAGGATGCCCGATGAGCGTTCGACGATGGCCTCGAGTTCGGCGTGCTCGTAGAATTCGAGCTGTCCGAGGAAGCCGAAGCGGTCGCGCAGGGGCCCGGTGAGGAGCCCGGCGCGGGTGGTGGCGCCGACGAGGGTGAACGGTTCGAGTTCGAGCGGGATGGCGGTGGCGCCGGGGCCCTTGCCGACGATCACGTCGACGCGGAAGTCCTCCATGGCGGTGTAGAGCAGCTCTTCGGCGGGACGGGCCATGCGGTGGATCTCGTCGATGAACAGGACTTCGCCGGGGCCGAGGCTGGTGAGGATCGCGGCCAGGTCGCCGGACCGCTCGATGGCCGGTCCGGAGGTCTGGCGCAGGCCGACGCCGAGTTCGGCGGCGACGATCATGGCCAGGGTGGTCTTGCCGAGGCCCGGGGGGCCCGACAGGAGGAGGTGGTCGGGGGCGGCGCCGCGGCGCCTGGCGCCTTCGAGCAGGAGGCTGATCTGCTCGCGGACCCGACCCTGGCCGATGACGTCGTCGAGCTTGCCCGGCCGGATGCCCGCTTCGGCGACCCGGTCGAGCTCGGAGGCTTCGGCGGCGGTCAGGGCCTTGTCCCACTCGTCGGAGCTGATGCCGGTCTCGGCGGTGTGTTCGGAGTCGTCCATGGCCTATCGCTTCCCGAGCAGTCGGATGGCTTGCTTCAACAGCGTAGGGACGTCGGTTCCGTCGACGCCCTCGGCGTCGAGCTTCTCGATGGCGGTCTTGGCGTCGGCGGCGGACCAGCCGAGGGCCTGGAGGCCTTGGCTGACCTGGGTGCGCCAGCCGCCGGGGCGGGAGCCGGCCTGCTTGGGGATGCCGGTGTCGACCGGTCCGATCTTGTCGGCCAGGTCGAGGACGATCCGCTCGGCGCTCTTCTTGCCGATGCCGGGGATGCGGGAGAGGGTGGCGGTGTCGCCGGTGGCGATGGCGCGGCGGATGACGTCGGGGCGGAGGGCTTCGACGGCGTCTCGGGCGATGCGCGGCCCGATCTTCTGTGCGGTCTGGAGCAGTTCGAACAGGTCGCGTTCGTCGGGGGTGTTGAAACCGAAGAGGGTGATTGAGTCCTCGCGGACGATGGTGGAGACGTGGAGGACGGCGCTCGAGCCGACCTTGAGGCCCGCGAGCGTGTGGGGGCCGGCGTGGACGGCGTAGCCGACCCCGCCGACGTCGACCACGGCGTAGGCTTCGCCGACTGCGGCGACGGTGCCGGTGAGTTGGGCGATCATCGCGGCCCCCTCTGCTGCGCGGCGGTGAGCTTGGCCTTCAACGCGCCTCTCCAAAGGTGACAGACCGCGATCGCCAGCGCGTCGGCGGCGTCGGCGGGCTTGGGCGGATCGGTCAGCCGCAGGATGCGGGTGATCATGGCGGTCACCTGGCGCTTGTCAGCGGTGCCGTTGCCGCAGATGGCGGCCTTGGCTTCCGAGGGAGTGTAGGTGGCGGCGGGGAGCCCGGCCCGGGCGGCGGCGAGGAGCGCGATGCCGGAGGCCTGGGCGGTGCCGATGACGCTGGCGACGTTGTGCTGGCTGAATACTCGCTCGACGGCAACGGCTTCGGGTTCGTACGATTCGAGGTGGCCTCGCAGGCCGTCGTCGAGTTCGAGGAGCCGGTCGGCGAGGTCGGCGGCGGGATCGGTGCGGATGACGTCGACGGCGATCATCTTGCCGGGCGCGCCGGGTCGGCCTTCCACGATGCCCACACCGCAGCGGGTCAGTCCCGGATCGATCCCCATGACGCGCACTCGCTCCTCCGTTCGGTCGTTCGCGTCAGCTTATCCGGATGGGACGACAGCCGGGTTCCGTGACGCTCGTGGCGTGGCCCATAAACTACTTGCCGACCGGCTAGGCGTGGCGTTAGGCTCGAACCGGCACGGGCCTCGACAACGGCGACCATGAGCCCGGCTCCCCAATTCTCCACCAACGACTTTGTGAGTTGACTGTGTCCGCTGCTGCGTTCAACCCTGTGGCCGTCGCGAACGGCCACTCGCGCCGCTTCATCTTCATGATGGTGTTCGTCCTCGGCGCCCTCACGGCGACCGCGCCGCTGGCGACCGACCTCTACCTCCCCGCGTTCCCGGACATGGCCGAGGCGCTCGGCTCGACCGAGAACCACATCCAGCTCACCCTGACCTCCATGATGGTCGGTCTGGCCGTCGGGCAGGCCGTCATCGGTCCGCTGTCGGACCGCTTCGGACGCCGCATCCCCCTCCTGATCGGCATGGGGGTGTTCACCGTGACCGCGCTGCTGTGCGCGGTCGCCACCAGCGCCGACCAGCTGATCGCCATCCGCTTCGCCCAAGGACTCTCGGGCGCGGCCGGCATGGTCATCGCCCGCGCGGTCATCCGCGACCACTTCGTCGGCGACGACATGACCCGCTTCACCGCCAAGATGCTGTTCATCACCATGCTCGCTCCGATGCTCGGACCGATCATCGGAGCACAGCTGATCAACATCGGACCGTGGCCGGTCATCTTCGTGTTCATGGCGCTCATGTCGGCGCTGGCCACGACCTTGGTGTGGCGGTACCTGCCCGAGAGCCTCCCGGCCGACCAGCGCCAGACGCTCAACGGCCGCGAGTTCATGGCGACCGTGGGCCGCCTGGTGCGCGACAAGCACTTCATCGCCCCGACCCTGGCGGTCTGCCTCAACTTCTCGATGCTGTTCACCTACGTGTCGACCTTCAGCTTCATCTCGCAGAACGAGATGGGCGCCTCGGCCGGCATGTACTCGGCGATCTTCGCGGTCGGCACCCTCTCCCTGCTGGCCGGCAACCAGACCAACATGTTCCTCATCGACCGCGTCGGCTCCAGCCGGCGCATGGTCGTCGGCCTGACGATCTCGATGTCCGGCGTCGCGGTGCTCACCGGCGTGCAGCTGCTCGGCATCGACAACCTCGTGACGGTGCCGACGGGCATCGCGGTGATGATGTTCGGCTGCGGCGTCATCTTCCCGAACCTCGGCGCGGCGGCGATGTCGTCGCAGGAGCCGAAGGTCGCCGGAACGGCCTCGGCGTTCATGGGCTGCCTGCAGATGACCGCCGGCGGCGCCCTCCCGGCGCTGGCGACGGTCGGCGGCGTGAGCCTGGCGAACATGACCGGCGGGATCGTCGTCTACGG
Source organism: Glycomyces halotolerans (assembly GCF_054779575.1). Lineage (NCBI taxonomy): Bacteria > Bacillati > Actinomycetota > Actinomycetes > Glycomycetales > Glycomycetaceae > Glycomyces > Glycomyces halotolerans. The sequence continues at coordinate 14,189 of NZ_BAAGXZ010000011.1, read as the reverse complement.
CCTCCTCACCACCCTGCTGGTGATCGCGACCATCCGGATCTACCGGACCGCGCCCGTCGCCGCCTGACCAGACCTGAAGACGCCCGGTTCCCGTACGGGGACCGGGCGTCCGGTTTAGGGCCCTCCGGCGGCGGGCATCTCCTCCGACATGCCTGAACAGGTGTTCCGCGACCGACGCGACGCCGGGCACGCGCTCGCCAATCTGCTCGACCACTACCGGGGACGCTCCGACGTCCAGGTGCTGGCGCTGCCGCGCGGCGGCGTGCCCGTGGCCTTCGAGGTCGCCGAGGCGCTCGGAGCGCCGCTGGACGTCTTCACCGTCCGCAAACTCGGCGTGCCGGGCCACGAGGAGCTCGCGATGGGGGCGATCGCGACCGGCGACGTCATCATCACCAACGACCGCGTCATCGAGGGCTTCGGCGTCACGCCCGACCAACTCGACCGCACCGCCGCGAGCGAGGGCGCCGAGCTGCGCCGCCGCGAACGCGCCTACCGCGGCGACCGTCCGCCGCCGGAGCTGCGCGGCAAGACCGTGATCCTCGTCGACGACGGTCTGGCCACCGGCGCGACCATGAAGGCGGCGATCGAGGCCGTCCGCCGGCTCCACCCGTCGCATCTGGCCGTGGCGATACCGACCGCGCCGGTGAGCGTGTCGCTCGAGATCGGCGAGACGGTCGACGAGATGGTCTGCGCGACCACCCCCGAACCGTTCAGCGCCGTCGGCCAGTCTTACCGCGACTTCGGCCAGACCACCGACGACGAGGTCCGCGAGCTCCTCGCCGCCGAGACCGCCGCCGACCCGCCCGGCGGCAACCCCGGACCGGACTCGGAGGCCGCGATCGTGCGCGCCGAAGCCCGCCCCGTCGCCGACGGCGTCCCGGAGGACGAGACGTGGCTGGAGCTGGTCGGAGACGCGCGATTCGTGCTGCTAGGCGAGGCCTCCCACGGCAGCGAGGAGTTCTACTCCTCCCGGGAGCGGCTGACGCGCCGGCTCATCGAATCCAAGGGCTTCTGCGCCGTGGCCGTCGAAGCCGACTGGCCCGACGCCTACCGCGTGAACCGCTACGTCCGCGGCCAAGGCGACGACGGCACCGCCGAGGAGGCGCTGCGCGGCTTCCAACGGTTCCCGACCTGGATGTGGCGCAACATCAAGGTCGTCGAGTTCGCCGAATGGCTGCGGGCCCGCAACGACGCGGCCGAGGCACCCGCGGGCTTCTACGGCTTGGACCTCTACAGCCTCCACCGGTCCATCGACGAGGTCATCGCATACCTGGACCGCATCGACCCGGACGCGGCCGAGCGCGCCCGCCGGCGCTACTCGTGCCTGGACCACCGCGGGCGCGACGACGGCCAGGCCTACGGGTACGCCGCCGCGTTCGGCGCCGGGGTCTCCTGCGAGGACGAGGTGCTCGAGCAGCTCCTCGACCTCCAGCGCCACGGACTCGAAGCGGCCCGGCGCGACGGGCTACTGGCCGAGGACGACCGCTTCTACGCCGAGCGGAACGCCCACACCGTCCAGGCGGCCGAGGAGTACTACCGGACCATGTTCGGCGACTCGGTCGACTCGTGGAACCTGCGCGACACGCACATGGCCGACACGCTCGACGCGCTGGCCGCTCATCTCGGCGAGCAGCGGGGCGAGCCGGCGAAGATCGTGGTGTGGGCGCACAACTCCCACCTCGGCGACGCCCGCGCCACCGACGCGGGCGAGCGCGGGGAGATCAACCTCGGGCAGTTGGTCCGCGAGCGGCACCCCAGAGCATCGCGGTCGGTCGGGTTCACGACCTACACCGGCACGGTGACCGCCGCCGAGGACTGGGGCGGCTCGGCACTGCGGCGGCGGGTGCGCCCGGGCCTGGCAGGGAGCGTCGAGGAGCTGTTCCACCAGGTCGGCCGCAAGGAGTTCATGCTGCGGTTCGACGAGGCGCCGCGCGCCGCCGAGGCACTGCGCAGGCCGCGACTCGAACGCGCGATCGGCGTGATCTACCGGCCCGAGACCGAGCGGTACAGCCACTACTTCAACGTCGACCTCGCCGAGCAGTTCGACGCGGTGATCCACATCGACGAGACCGGCGCCCTCGAGCCGCTGGATCGCACCGAGCGCTGGGACCGAGGCGAGGCCCCGGAGACCTACCCGTTCACGGTATGACGCCAAGTGTGAGCCGCGGTCAAGGTGGTGCGCAGATGCCCTGGACCATCAGTCGGTCAGCCCTGGTGAAACCACATTCATGCCCTCTGCCTCGGCCGCCGCGGCCTGGCGCTTGTCATAGGTGACGAAACATGCCAGCGCCTTACTGAGCGACGCCGCGGCGGCGACATGAATGGCGTCCAGTGATCGCAGCGCCGAATCCGGCGCGAGCTCTCCCGCACTGTCGAAGACATGAGCGGGCAGGGCGACGTGGGCTGTCCGTTCGAGCCAGTGGTGAGCCCGCATATGAGCTGATTCCGGCGCTTTGAGGCCGTGAAGCCCTCGCCGAACCTCAGTACGGGTCAAGTGGCTTGTGATCTGGCGATCCGGTACCCGGCTGATCAGCCACTCCTCCAGAGGAGCGGACTGCGGTTCACGGACGAAGAGCTTCAACGACGCAGAGGTGTCAAGGTAGAGGAACTTCACGGGAGGTCCCGCTCCTCGCGCAGCCTTTCGAGCACTTCAGAGCTGAGCTCGGAACCCGGCGGCAGAGGCTCGGGGGCACCTTCCAAAGCCTCTGTTCCGGTGGGAAGCGAATCGAGTACGGCGGGATCGAGCACTTTTTCGGCGATGGCCTTCGCGATCGCTTCCTCCGCCGGGTCCGGCGGAGTGATCTGGCCGACGATCTCACCCCAACGGGTCACGAGGATGGTATGACCCTCCTGAACGCGCTTGAATATCTCAGCGGCGTTGCGCTGGAGATCCCGGATGGTCACGTGTTCCTCGGTCATGACATCTATCATGACGCATATTCTCGCCAGCGCGTCAGTCAAATCCTGTGAATGACGCAGCTTCGGAAAGGTTGTGTCAGTCACTCAGAACTGTCGTGCGCGGCGAGGCCCCGGAGACCTACCCGTTCACGGTATGACGCCGGTCAGGTGCTCGGCGAACCATTCGCGGGCCAGGTCGGAGACCTTCGCCAGCGCGCCCTTCTCCTCGAACAGGTGGGTCGCGCCGGGGACGATCGAGATCCGGCTGGAGCCGCCCAGGCGCCGCTGCGCGTCGTAGTTGAGCCCGAGTACCTCGTAGTCGAGCCCGCCGACGATGAGCAGCGTGGGCGCGCGGACCTTCCCCAGGTCGTCGCCGGCCAGGTCGGGCCGACCGCCGCGGGAGACCACGGCGTCGACCTGGACGCCGGGTGAGGCGGCCGCTCGCAACGCGGCGGCGGCGCCGGTGCTGGCGCCGAAATAGCCGACGGTCTTGTCGGCGTGTTCGGGCCGGTCCTTGAGCCAGTTGGTGGCGGTGACCAGACGCTCGGCCAGCAGCGGAATGTCGAAGACGTTCCCGCGGTCCTCCGCTTCGGCGGGGGTGAGCAGGTCGAACAGCAGCGTTCCGACGCCGGCCTCCTCGTTGAGGAAGTCGGCGACGTACCGGTTGCGTTCGCTGCGGCGGCTCGAACCCGATCCGTGGGCGAACACGACCACCGACTGGGCGTCGTCGGGCACGGTCAGGTCGGCTTCCAGCTCGACCGGACCGGCCGGAATCGTGAGGGTCTTCGTCTGATCTGTCATCGGGCCGGTATACCCGCCCCGACCGCCCCTATGCGCTAGGAGTCGAGTTCGGCCAGGACCTCGTCGGGGATGTCGACGTTGGTGTAGACGTTCTGGACCTCGTCGGAGTCCTCCAACGCGTCCACGACTTTCATGACTTTCTTGGCGCCTTCGGCGTCGACCGGGACGGTCGTCGAGGGCTGGAAGCCGGTGTCGGCCGAGTCGTAGTCGATCTCGGCCTTCTGGAGCGCGGTGCGCACGTCCACCAGGTCGGTCGGCTCGCACAGCACCTCGAAGCCGCCCTCGCCGAGGTCGTTGACCTCTTCGGCGCCGGCGTCGAGGACCGCCATGAGGATGTCGTCCTCGGTCAGGCCGTCGGCGCGGGGCACGATGATGACGCCCTTGCGGGAGAAGAGGTAGCCGACACTGCCGGCCTCGCCGAGGGTGCCGCCGTTGCGGGTCAGCGCCACGCGCACCTCGGAGGCGGCGCGGTTGCGGTTGTCGGTCAGGCACTCGATGAGCACCGCGACGCCGCCGGCCGCGTAACCCTCGTACATGATCGTCTCGTAGTCGACGCCGCCGCCGTCGAGCCCGCCGCCGCGCTTGATCGCGCGGTCGATGTTGTCGTTGGGCACCGAGTTCTTCTTGGCCTTCTGGACCGCGTCGAACAGGGTCGGGTTGCCGTCGGGGTCGGGTCCGCCGGTCCGGGCCGCCACCTCGATGTTCTTGATCAGCTTGGCGAACAGCTTGCCACGCTTGGCATCGATGGCGGCCTTCTTGTGCTTGGTCGTCGCCCACTTGGAGTGGCCACTCATTCCGGCGTTCCCTCGTTCCTCTTATCGACCTCTCCGGCGGCGGCGCGCCGGACCATATCCACGAAGTACTGGTGCACCCGGGCGTCTCCGGTCACCTCGGGGTGGAAAGAGGTGGCCAGGCACACGCCGGCGCGTACCGCGACGATCCTACCGTCCGGCGCCTCCGGGTCCCCGTGCCCGCCGTCGACGCGGCCGAGCACCTCGACCCCGTCGCCGACCCGCTCGACCCAAGGCGCGCGGATGAAGACGCCGTGGAACGGCCCGCCGTCGACGCCCTCCAGGCCCACCGGCGACTCGAAGGAATCGACTTGGCGGCCGAAGGCGTTGCGCCGCACCGTCATGGGAATGGCGCCGAGCGAACGCTGATCGGGCCGGCCGTCGAGCACCTCGTCGGCCAGCATGATCATGCCCGCGCACGAGCCGAAGGCCGGCATGCCCTCGTCGAGGCGCTTCCGCAGCGGGTCGAACAGGTCGAAGACGGTGAGCAGGCGGCTCATCGTCGTCGACTCGCCTCCGGGTATGACCAGGCCCTCCACTTCGTCGAGCTCTGAGGCGCGGCGCACCGGCACTGCGCGGCCGCCGGCGGCCTCGACGGCGCGCATGTGGTCGACGACGTCGCCCTGCAGCGCCAGCACACCGATCAGGGGCTGGTCCATCAGAGAACTCCAAAAACTCGGCTTCAGCGGGCGCTACAAGCGTAGTTCGGGCGACTCGCGGTGCCTAGCTGGGCAATCGGCCCTGTGACCGAGGTCGGGCCAAGCTCGGGCCACTGGGGCCGATCCGTTAGGCTCTGCGGTCGAACGTGCCGCACCCCTAGGAGCTTTAGGACCATGCCTGAGATTGTGAAGCGCAACCCGATGCCCCGTTCGGTCCGCGCCGGACGCAACGCAATGTTGATCCAGGCGGCCATCAGCGCCGTCGTCGGCGGACTGATCGTGCTGGCGCACCACACCGCTCGCGGCCTGGTGCCCTCCGCCGCGGAGCACGACGTCTACCGGGGCGCGGTCGGACTCGGCGCCTTCGCGGTGTTCCTGGTGCTGGCGGTGCTGCTGCTGCGCACCCAGTGGCGGGTCCTGTGGCTGCTGATCCTGCTCAGCCAGGTGTTGAGCCTGGTGGGACTCGGCTGGCTCATGGTCACCGGCGGCCTGTACTGGGCGCTGTGCATCGGATTGGCTATCGTTCCCATTACGATCATCGGAACGTTGACCGAGCGGTTCGCCCGCCGCTGGTTCAACCATTAACCCGCCCGGAGGCTGACGCCAATGCTCCCGCAACCGAACTTCGGACCCGCCTCCGGACCGGATGACGACGAGGTCGAAGGCCCGCCGCGGCAGCTCGGCCGGCTGCGGATCGCCGTGTGGGTGCAGGCGGTGTGCGCGGTGCTGGCGAGCAATTTCCTGGCCGTCAGCGTCTTCACCTGGCGGTCGATGAGCCAGGAGGAGCTCGAGGAGGCCTTCGGCGAGTCGGAGGGGCCCGAAGAGGCCGCTCAGCTGGCGGAGGAACTCCACGAGTTCTACCAGGGCACGAGCTTCCTGGTCTCGAACCTCACCATGGCCGGGGTAACGATCTTGGCCGCGATCGTCATCGCGCTGTGCGCGCTGCGGTTCAAGTCCCGCTACAAGATCGTGCGCCGCCTGGCGATCGCGATGTCGATCATCCTGTTCCTGTCGGGCATGCTGATGACGACGATCTTCTCCTACCTGGTTGCGCCGTGGGTCTTCGCCTCGGTCCTGTCGCTGTGGTGGCTGTTCAACGCCGACGTCAAGTACTGGTTCAGCGAGTCCGCCAAGTAGTCACCGGTCCTCCCCCTCCGGTTCCTCCCCGCCTTCGCGGGAGAGGTAGTCGATGAAGGCGGCGCGGGCCAGCGGTTCGGTCTCGCCCCACCGGCCCTGGGTGGCCTCGCGCCACATCCCCACCAGGTCGTCGATGGCGACGCCGACCTCGGCCACGTCCGGGTCGAGGTTGTCGGCTTGGCCCGCCGCCGGGGTGTGGCGGAACAGGTCGATGAAGAACCGCCAGTCACGGCGGCGGCGCGCCAGCGCGAACGCCCGCCGCTGGAGCTCTGCGGTCGACAGCCGGTCGAGTTCCTCTGCGTCCATGGCCCCAGCCTAGGTCGCCGGGCCGTTCCGGGTGTGTCGATGGCCGTTTGCGGGCGTGCGCCTACTTAGGATCACTGCATGATCAGAAAGGTCCTTGGCACCGCTGCCGCGTTCACCTCGGCGGCGGTCGTCGCGTTCGCCGTCCCGGCGGCGTCCCACCCGGTCCACCATGCGGCCGGCTCCGGCGCCTTCTACGTCGAGGTCGCCTTCGAGGACGGGACCGGCTACGACGCGGTCCTGACATGCCCCGGCGGCGCCGGGCACCCGCGCGGCGCCGAAGCCTGCGGCCAGCTGGACGACGCCGACGGGCGGATCGGGTCGATCCCGCGCTCGGCGGGGGCGTGTTCGATGGAGTACCGACCGGTGACCGTCCGCGCCCACGGGGTGTGGGGTTCGCGCTTCCAGGTCTACCGGGGCCAGTTCGGCAACTACTGCCACGCGGTGCGGGACACCGGAGGGGTGCTGTTCGACCTCGCCCCCCACTGACCTCTCCGATCGAGCTCCCACGGAACGCGGGCCCGGACCTCTCGGTCCGGGCCCGCCGTTCACGTGCGCGGTCTACCAGCCTCGGCCGGCGAGCTTCTGGTCCTCGGCGAGGGTGTCGACGTTGATGCCGACCATGGCCTCGCCCAGGCCGCGGGAGACCTCGGCGACGACCTTCGGGTCGTCGTAGAAGGCCGTGGCCTTCACGATCGCGGCCGCGCGCTTGGCCGGGTCGCCGGACTTGAAGATGCCCGAGCCGACGAATACGCCTTCGGCGCCCAGCTGCATCATCATCGCCGCGTCGGCCGGGGTCGCGATGCCGCCGGCGGTGAACAGCACCACCGGGAGCTTCCCGAGGCGGGCGACTTCGGCGACCAGCTCGTACGGGGCGCGCAGGTCCTTGGCGGCCGAGAACAGCTCGGCCTCGTCGAGCTGGGTGAGGCGCGCGATGTCGCCGCGGATCTGCCGCATGTGGCGGGTGGCCTCGACGACGTTGCCGGTGCCGGCCTCGCCCTTGGAGCGGATCATGGCCGCGCCCTCGCTGATGCGACGCAGCGCCTCGCCGAGGTTGGTCGCGCCGCACACGAACGGCACGGTGAACTTCCACTTGTCGATGTGGTGGGCCTCGTCGGCGGGGCTGAGGACCTCGGACTCGTCGACGTAGTCGACGCCGACCGCCTCCAGGACCTGGGCCTCGACGAAGTGGCCGATGCGGGCCTTGGCCATCACCGGGATCGAGACGGCCTCGATGATGCCGTCGATCATGTCGGGGTCGCTCATGCGCGACACGCCGCCCTCGGCGCGGATGTCGGCGGGGACGCGTTCGAGCGCCATGACCGCCACCGCTCCGGCGTCTTCGGCGATCTTGGCCTGCTCGGGAGTGACGACGTCCATGATGACGCCGCCCTTCAGCATGTCGGCCATGCCTCGCTTGACGCGGGCAGTGCCGATCTCGGCCTCGGTCTTCTGGGTCTCTGACACGGTCACCGGCTCCATCTGATGGTCGACACGATTCAAGGGGTACCTGACCTGCCCGATTCTACGCCGCGACCGACCTCACAGCCGCCGGTGAGCGGTGAGCCCGACTTCAGCGCATCGGGTCGTCGATGTCCCAGTACCGGGGGCGCGGCAGCCGGTGGTGCATCCGCAGCAGCACCGCCACCGGCAGGGACCGGGAGGCGACGGCGTCGCGCACGAAGTCGCTGTGGATCTGGCGGGCCAGCGCGACCCTCCGGTTGGCCGCCTCCAGGTCGTCGGCGCATACCGGGTCGGGTTTGAGGTCGCGCAGGGCGCGCGTCAGGTCGTTCTCGGCGTATTCGCGCAGTTCCCGCTGTCGCTGGGTCGTGGCCGGGACGGCGACGACCGAGAGGGCGAGCGCGACGGCCTCTTCGAATCCGGGCCGCCCGACGAACTTCAGGACGGTCTCGGCGCGGTCGTCGAGCTTGGCGAGGAGTGCCGACTCGGCGGTTTGGGCGCGTCGGTGCAGGCGCTCCACCCGCGTGACCGTCCACGTCGCGTAGGCGCCGACGGCGGCCACGACCGCTACGAGTATTGCCAGCCACCACATCGGGATCATCGTAATGCGCCCTCGCCCGGGCTCAGGTTCCGGTCGAGGCGCTTCAGCGGCGGCGGTGGTGGCCGGCTTCGATGGCGGCGCGGTAGACCTCGACTACGCGGGCGGCGACTTCGGGCCAGTCGTAGCGGCGCACCCATTCGCCGGCCTGTTCGACGTACTCGGCGCGCAGGGCCGGGTCGTCGAGGAGCCGTCCGGCCGCGGATGCGAGCGCGTCGGCGTCGCCGACGGGGAACAGGCCGCCGACGCGGCCGTCGTCGAGGACGCTCTTGAACGCCTCGATGTCGGAGGCGAGGACGCACGAGCCGGCGGCCATGGCCTCGGTGAGGATCATGCCGAAGGACTCGCCTCCGGTATTGGGGGCGACGTAGAGGTCGACGCCGGCGAGCATGCTCGCCTTCTCTTCGTTGGAGACCGGTCCGAGGAAGTGGATGCGTTCGGCCATTCCGGGGGCGAGGCCGGCGAGCGCTTCGTCGGGGTCGCCGCGGCCGACGACGAGGAGGTGCAGGTGGGGGCGGTCGGCGGCGAGCTTCGCGAAGGCGTCGCGGAGGATGCCGAAGCCTTTGCGGGGTTCGTTGTAGCGGCCCATGAAGCCGATGGTCTGGCCTCGGGGCATGTCGTCGAGGGGCGCGGCCTTGCGGTAGAAGTCGACCGGGACGCCGTTGGGGATCTCGACCGCTCCCCCGCCGAGGTGCTCGACCTGGACTTTGCGGGCGTAGGGGCTGACGGCGATGCGCGCCGAGAGGTTCTCCAGTACCAGCTGGGCCATGTGCTTGCCGGCGGCGAGCATGCGGGAGCGGGTGATGGCGGTGTGGAAGGTGGCCACGACCGGGCATTTGGCGGTGAGGACGGCGAGGCAGGAGAGGCTGGGTGTGAGCGGCTCGTGGACGTGGACGACGTCGAAGTCGCCGTCGATGCACCACCGGCGCACGCGCGCGGCCGAGCGCGGCCCGAAGGCGAGGCGGGCGATGGAGCCGTTGTAGGGGACGGCGACGGCCTTGCCGCCGGAGACGACGAAGTCGGGCAGGTCGGCGGTCTCGGAGGCGGGGGCGAGCACCGAGACGTCGTGTCCGGCGCCGATGAGGGTCTCGGCGAGGTCGCGGATGTGGAACTGGACGCCGCCGGGAACGTCGAAGGAGTACGGGCTCACGATCCCGATGCGCAGGTCCCCCATCAGGCCTCCGCGGTGTCGGCGGCGGGGCCGAAGTCGGCGGTCCAGAAGCGTTGGAGCATGTGCCAGTCGGCCGGGTGGGCGGCGATGCCTTCGGCGAAGGCATCGGCCATGGCCTGGGTGGTGGAGGCGACGCGTTCGCGGAGGCGACCGGCGCCGGTGTCGAGCGGTCCGGTGATGTGGCAGACGGCCCGGTCGGTCTCGTAGTGGATGTTCGCGGTGTACAGCGGGACGTCGTTGCGGATGGCCAGCAGCGCCGGGCCGCTGGGGAAGGTGGTCGTCTCGCCGAAGAATTTGACTTCGATGCCGCTGCGTCCCAGGTCGCGGTCGGCGACGAGGGCGATGACGTCGCCGCGCTTGACGCTTTCGCCGAGCACGGCTTGGGGGTCGCGGTCGCCGCCGGTGGTGGGGACGATCGTCATGCCCAGCGATTCGCGATACTCCAGGAAGCGGCGGAAGACCCCTTCGGGTTTGAGCCGTTCGGCGACGGTGGTGAGCCGGTCCTCGGCGACCCGGCACACCCAGGCCCCGGCCATGTCCCAGTTGCCGCAGTGGGGCAGCGAGACGATCGAGCCTTGACCGGCGGCGGCGCGTTCGGCGACCGGTTCGTAGCCGTGCATCTCGAAGCGGGACGAGATCTCGTCGCGGCTCATCGACGGCAGGCGGAAGGCCTCGAGCCAGTAGCGGGAATAGGAGCGCAGCGCCTCGCGCACCAGGTCCTCGTCGACCTCGCCGACGACGCGCGCGAGGTTGCGGCGCAGTTGCTGGACGCCTCGGCCGTTCTGCCTCCAGGAACGGTCGGCGGCGCGGCGGAACGCGGCGGCGGAGGCCCGCTCGGGCAGGAGCCTGACGCCCCGCCAGGCGGCCAGGTAGCCCCACTCGGTGAGCTTCTCACGCATCGATGCGCTCCTCGCTGGCGTTCAGGGCCGCGCGGGCGTGGACGAGGCGCTGGACGACGGTGATGGAGGTGAGGACGGCGAGCACCGCCATGCCGACCTCCAGCGAGTACGGGACGCCGACGACTTCGGCCAGCGCGGCGGCGCCGGCGATGATGAGGCGTTCGGGCCTCTCGGCGATGCCGACGTCGCATTTCTCGCCGAGCCCTTCGCAGCGGGCCTTGACGTACGAGACGACCTGGGAGGTCACCAGCACCACCAGTGCCAGCGCGCAGGCCAGGAACCGCTCCTCGGCCAGCAGCCAGTAGGCGAGGCCCGCGAAGACGGCGCCGTCGGCGATGCGGTCGCAGGTCGAGTCGAGCAGGGCGCCGAAGCGCGACGGGCTGCCCTTGATGCGGGCGATGGCGCCGTCGAACATGTCGGTGAGGACGGCGACGGCCACGACGATCAGGCCGGCCAGCAGCCGGCCCTGTGAGAGCAGCAGTACCGCGGCGGCCACGACGACGGTGGTGCCCGCGATGGTGACGGCGTTGGCGGAAACGCCGATGCGGACGAGGATCTTGGCGACGGCGTCGACATAGCGCCGCAGGCCGGCTCGTCCGGAGGTCCGAAGGAACTTCGCCATGGTCTCCTGATTTCTCGGCATCGCCCATCGGGTGTTCGGGCGTCGGGCGGGTGGGGATGACTCTATAGTGCCGGGCCCGCTATTCGCCGCCCCAGGCGGCGGACAGCTCGGCACGGGTGTCGGCCAGCATCTGCGGCAGCGTCTTGGTGCGTCCGATGATGGGCATGAAATTCGCGTCCCCTCCCCAGCGTGGCACGATGTGCTGGTGGAGGTGGCCGGCAATGCCGGCTCCGGCGACCTGGCCCTGGTTCATGCCGATGTTGAATCCGTGGGCGCCCATGGCCGCGCGGATGACCCGCATGGCCTCCTGGGTGAGCGATCCCATCTCGGCGACCTCGTCCACGTCGAGGTCGGTGTAGTCGGGCACGTGGCGGTAGGGCACCACCATGAGGTGGCCGGAGTTGTAGGGGAACTTGTTCATGACCACGTACATGCCCCGGCCGCGCTGGACGATGAGGCCGTCGGTGTCGTCCAGCTTCGGGATCTCGCAGAAGGGGCAGCCTTCGATATCGGTGTCCTCACCGGTCGGTTTACCCTCGCCTTTGATGTAGGCCATGCGGTGCGGCGTCCACAAACGCTCGTAACCGTCGGTGGCGCCGGCGCCCTCAGGTGGTTGATCGCTCACGGGGACGATCCTAGGCCACCGCTTCGCGCTCCGGTAATGCGACGAAACTCCGGTGACATACGGTATCGGTTACGCTCCTGGCGTGACGTTGCCGCAGCTGTACCTCGCGTTGCTGATCGGCTGCGCCACGGTGCTGGTGTCGATCGGCGCGCTGCGCGCGACGCACCGACTCGGGCTGCCGGCGCTGCTGGTCTTCATGGGGGCCGGGATGGCGCTCGGCGAGGACGGCCTGGGGATCCCGTTCGGCGACTTCGAGCTCGCGCAGGTGCTCGGCACGACCGCGCTGGCGCTCATCTTGATCGAGGGCGGTCTTTCGACGCGGTGGCGGGCGATCTCGAACCAGTTGGCTCCGGCGAGCATGCTGGCGACGTTCGGCGTCGGGGTGAGCGTGGTGGTGGCCGCTTCGGGCGCGCATTACCTGATCGGCTTCTCGTGGAAGACGTCGCTGATCCTCGGTGCGGTGGTGGCCTCGACCGACGCGGCGGCGGTGTTCTCGGAGCTGCGCGGGGTGGGGCTGCCGAAGCGGCTGTCGGGAACGCTCGAGGCCGAGTCGGGTTTCAACGACGCCCCGGCGGTGATCCTGGTGCTGGCGTTCTCGTCGGCGGCGGGGATCCCGAGCGCGGCGAACCTGATCATGACGCTGGTGTGGCAGCTGGCGGTCGGCGTGGCGTTCGGGCTGGCGATCGGCTACGGCGGCGCGTGGGTGCTGCGGCGGCTGGCGCTGCCGGTCACCGGCCTGTATCCGCTTGCCGTGTTCAGCCTCGGCCTGGCGGCCTTCGCCGCCTCGGGAGCAGTGAACGCCTCCGGATTCATCGCGGCGTACCTGGCGGCGCTGGTCCTCGGCAACTCGCATCTGCCGCACCGGGCGGCGACGCAGTCGTTCGCGACCGGGCTCGGCTGGATGGCCCAGTTGGGCATGTTCGTGATGCTGGGAATGCTGGCGAGCCCCACGAACCTGCTGGACTCGCTGATCCCGGCGATCATCCTCGGCGGCGTGCTCACGCTCGTGGCCCGGCCGCTGTCGGTGATCATGTGCCTGACGCCGTTCAGGTTCTCGGTGCGGGAGCAGACGCTGATCTCGTGGGCGGGACTGCGAGGCGCGGTCCCGATCGTCCTCGCCACGATCCCGCAGTCCGAGCGGCTGCCTGGAGGCCAGGCGCTGTGGGACATCGTGTTCATCCTGGTGCTGGTCTTCACGCTTCTCCAGGGACCGACCCTGCCGTGGATGGCCAGGCGGCTGGGCCTGTCCAACCCCGAGACGGTCCAGCAGGTCGACATCGAGATAGCCCCGCTGGACGCAGTCGACGCCGAGGTCCTCACGGTCACGGTCCCCAAGCGGTCGGGGCTGGCCGGCCTGCGCCTGTTCGAGCTGCGGCTGCCGAACGGCAGCGCCATCGCCGCGGTGGTCCGCAAAGGCCGCCTGTTCGTGCCCGAGCACACCGACCGGCTCCGATCCGAGGACCAGGTCATCGTGGTGACCTACCCGCACCTGCGGGAGGCGACCGAGCAGCGCCTGACGGCCCTGGTGCGGGCCGGCCGCCTGGCACGCTGGCTCGGCGAAGACGGCCGCGACTGAGCTAGGCGACCTTCCAAGTGCGGTCCCCTAGAGTCGCGGTCACATCAACTTGACCGCCGACGGCTGCGACATAGGCCCGAACCGTATCGATTCCGGAGATCTCCCCCGATTCGATCTTGGAGACGCGTGCCTGGGTGACTCCGAGTCGGCGGGCCACCTCCTTCTGGGTCAGCAGCGCGGTCTTGCGCATCTCCGCAAGCTGGTACCCGCGCAGGTATGCCTGATGCCGCTCCCGTGCCTGGGCTTCAACGGCCTCGTACTCTTCATCGCTGAGAGGACTCGCAGCTCGCAGCTCGGCTTTGACGTCTTCCCAATTGACGAATTCAGTCATCTAAGTCCTTCCGAGGAAACCTCGGCCTTCAGGCCGGGGAGGAATCGGGCTCTTGCCGAGCAGGTCAGGTACCGGCGGAGGCGTCGCCTTCGACGCCTCCCCGCCCCGAAGCCCTGCTTACAACGTCTACATGCATACTGTGAAACGTGGGTGTCCAGACGCGGCATCGGGCTTACCGGTTCCGGTGCTACCCGAACCCGGAGCAGGCCGAGAACCTGGCCCGCACGTTCGGGTGCGCGCGATTGGTCTACAACAAGACCCTCGAATACCGGCACAAGGCGTACTTTCGCCGGGGCGAGAGCGTCAACTACCACCAG
>NZ_BAAGXZ010000010.1:0-150866 GCF_054779575.1 Glycomyces halotolerans | reverse complement strand
CGGGAGGCGCCATCGGCGGCGCCTGGCCGGGCGGGGCGTACGGCGGGGCGGCCGGCGTCCCGTAGGCCGGCGGCGCGTATTGCGGCTCGCGCGGGAAGCCCCCGAGCGGCGGCGGCAGCGGCGCCCCGCACTGTGGGCAGCGACGCTGCATGGACGTCAAGTACTTACCGCAAGCGCTGCAGCTGTTGTCGTCCACGGGAGCCTCCTCGGGGTGGAGCGTCGTCAGTCGGGCATCTCAACAACCATCGTGCCATCAGTCGGTGGCAGCCGGTATCCGCCTTCCCGTAACTCGCTCGATGGCGTCGCCGTTTCGGGTTCCCGGCTGAGGAGACCCGAAACCGTGTCCGAAACGCTCGGACTCGGGGAATCCGGCGAGTCGTCCTCGGTGGGTGTCGTCTCGGACGGCGACGGCTCGGCCGAGCTCGGCGAGGGCGAGTCCGACGGTGTGGGCGAATCCGACGGCGTGGGGCTCGGGCTGGGAGTCGGACTCGGCGTCGGCGTCGGGCTCGGAGAAGGGCTCGGCCGGACCGGCTCGCTCGGGCTCGGAGAGGGGCTCGGTCGGAGCGGCTCGCTCGGGCTCGGCGACGGGTCCGGGGCATCGCCCGTTCCGCCACCGCCGCCCGGGTTCCCGGTCGCGTCGTCGTCGCCCTCGCCGGTCTTGACCGCGTCGACCACGCGGTGCGCGCCGGCGAAGTTCTGGAACCAGATCGAGCTGATCTTCACCACATCGCCCGTACGGGGGGCCTGCACCATCTTGCCGTCGCCGAGGTACATGCCCATGTGGTAGACCGACCTCCAGTCGCCCGGCATGTCCCACCAGAACAGCAGGTCCCCCGGCAGCAGGTGCTCGGTGTCGACCGGCTTGTCGCGGGTGGCGTTGAACTGGTCCTTGGCCACGCGCGGCAGCGAGACGCCCGCGTAGGCGTACGCCGACTGCGTCAGGCCCGAGCAGTCGTAGGTGTCCGGGCCTTCGGCGCCCCACTCGTAGGGCTTGCCCAGCTGCGCCAGCGCGAACTCCACGGCCCGTTTCGCCTCCGGGGCGGCGTCCCAGCCGTTGACTTCGGAGGAGAACTCCCCGGAGTATTCGGCGGCGGCCTCTTCGCGCGCCTGCTCGAGCTCTTCGAGTTCGGCCTCGTTCTCCTCGACGAGCTCGTCGAGGGTCTCCTGGGCCCGCCGGTACTCCTCGTCGAGGACGGTGAAGCGGCCCTCGGCGCGCTCGGCCGACAGGGCCGCGGCGTCGTGGGAGGCGTGGGCGACCGACTCGGCGGTCGCGGCCTGCTCGACCTGCTCGGTCAGTCCCGGCAGGTCCCACTCGCCGCCGAGCGGGGTGAGGCCGTTGAGGTCGGGCAGGTCGGTGTCGGGCGTACCCGAGAGGTCGGTGTAGGCCTCGCCGGCGGCCCGGTCGAGGGCCTCCTGGGCGGCCTCGAGCTCCTCGGCGGCCTCGGCCCAGGCGAGCTGGGCGGCCTGGAGCCGCTCGTCGCGCTCGAGCAGTTCCTCTTCTGCGGCGGTGCGCTCCTCGGCCAGCTGCGCGACCGCGATCTGGGCCTCCTCGATCTCCGCGGCCAGGGGTCCGTCGGTGGTCTCGGGGTTGGACACCGGAGTGTCGTCGGTCGCCTCGCCCAGGGGGCGGGTGCCCTCGTCGGGCACCGTGTCGCCGGGCTGTGCGAAGGCCGGCAGAGCGCCTCCGAACAGGACCGCCGCCGCGCCGACCGCTGCGAGCAGGCGGGCCCCGAACCGTTTCACGCGCATGTGAGGTGTCCTTCTGTGGGGGATGCCACGAATACTCTACCCAAACCGCACCAACCTCGCGTTCAGGGCCGTCACACGTCGCTCGTGCGCCCGAGCCGTCGGGCCGAGACGGCGTTAGGCTGGCCGGACCGACCTATGGCGCGCAAGCTTCGCCACGGACGACCGGAAGGTGTGAGGGCAGTGTCAGTTCACGACTCCGCAGGCGTCGCCGACGACGAGGAGACCGCCGCGTTCAAGGCGCGCATCGAAGCGAAGCTCGCCGCCGGTGAGCGGTTGACCTTCGAGGACGGCGTCGGCCTCTACGAGATCGACGACCTGGCGTGGCTGGGGCGGCTGGCGCACGGGGTGCGCACCGCCAAGAACGGCGAGCGCACGATGTTCAACGTCAATCGGCACCTGAACCTCACCAACGTCTGCTCCGCCTCGTGCGCCTACTGCTCGTTCCAGCGCAAGCCCGGTGAGGCCGACGCCTACACCATGCGCGTCGAGCAGGCCGTGGCCCTGGCCGAGCAGATGAAGGACGACGCCCCGACCGAGCTGCACATCGTCAACGGCCTCCACCCGACGCTGCCGTGGCGCTACTACCCCAGGGTCCTGGCCTCGCTGAAGGAGACGCTGCCGCAGGTCAACCTCAAGGCGTTCACCGCCACCGAGGTCCAGTGGTTCGAGAAGATCTCGGGGCTGTCGGCCTCGGAGATTCTCGACGAGCTGATGGAGGCCGGACTGGAGTCGCTCACCGGCGGCGGCGCCGAGATCTTCGACTGGGAGGTCCGTCAGCACATCGTCGACCACGACTGCCACTGGGAGGACTGGTCGCGCATCCACCGCCTCGCCCACCAGAAGGGCATGCGGACCCCGGCGACGATGCTGTACGGCCACATCGAGGAGCCGCGCCACCGCGTCGACCACGTGCTGCGGCTGCGCGAGCTCCAGGACGAGACCGGCGGGTTCAGCGTCTTCATCCCGCTGCGCTACCAGCACGACTTCCACGACTCCAAGGACGGCAAGGTCCGCAACAAGCTGCAGCCGCGCACGACCATGGCCAGCCCGGCCGAGTCGCTCAAGACCTTCGCCGTCTCCCGGCTGCTGCTCGACAACTTCGACCACGTCAAGTGCTTCTGGGTGATGCACGGGCTCGACGTGGCGCAGCTGTCGCTGTCGTTCGGCGCCGACGACCTCGACGGGTCGGTGGTGGAGTACAAGATCACCCACGACGCGGACGACTACGGCACGCCCGACAAGATGAGCCGCGAGGACCTGCTCGAACTCATCCGCGACGCCGGATTCCGGCCCGTGGAGCGCAACACCCGCTACGAGGTGGTGCGCGAGTACGACGAGCCCGAGTCGCTCGCCGAGCGACGCGCCGAGCCGCAGTCGGTGAGGTTCTAGTGGCGCCGGACGCGGACCGGCGGGAGCGACCGGTGATCGATACGCTCGGCCAGCTCGTCGGGACCGTCCTGGCCTACGCGGTCATGGGCGCGATCGCGCTGGTGGTGGTCGACTTCCTGTTCATCGTCGTCGCCGGCGGCGAGTTCGGCCGCATCTCGGGCTGGATCGCCGCGCTGCCGACGGTGTTCGTCTTCACCGAGCAGTTCCGCCGCTACGAGGGCGGCTCGCGCTGGGTCGTGGCCGTGGGCGGGGTCGTGCTGGGCATCGGCGCGGGCGCGGCCGCCGCGGTCCTGGTGCCGCAGACCTGGCCGCCGCTGGCGACCGGCGGCGTCGGCGGCCTGACGGCGGCGCTGGCGTACTCGGTCCTGTGGTACTCGGGAATCAGAGCCTATGGAGAGGAGCGGGCGTGAACCCCGTGGTCAAGTACTTCCTGGCGCGGCTGGCGCTGTTCGCGGCGATCGCCGCGCCGCTGAGTTTCTTCATCAACGTGCTGCTGGCGCTGCTGATCGGCCTGATGGGGTCGCTGCTGCTGTCGACGGTGATGCTCAAGGGCATGCGCGGCGAGATGATCGACCACATCGACGCGCGCGTGAAGGCCCGCCGCGAGGAGCGGGAGCGGCTGCGGGCCGAGCTGCGCGGCGACTCCTGAGGCCCTAGGACGAGCGCATCAGCTCGGTGCAGATCTGGAGTGTCTCGGCCGCTCCGGCTTCGAGGGCCTTGCCGTAGTGCTTCAGCCAGGACCGGACACCGTCGGGGGTGCCGGTCGACCAGGCGCGCTGCGCGCCGACGTATTCGGGGTGGCGGTCGAGGTGCCCGGCGTTGACGGTGATGAGCAGGTTCGGGTCGAGTCCTTTGCTCGCCAGCGCGACGCGGGCCGCGCCGCGGGCGACGAGGTTGTTCGCGACCGGGAACGGCTGGATGGCCAGCAGCTCGCCGTGGACGACCGCGGCGCTGAGCGCGGGCGGGATCTCTTTGGCGGGGCTGGCGACGAGCGCGCACATCGCGTCGATGCGGGCCGCGCCCATCTTGTCGACTTCGATGCGGCCGGGCTCGAACTCGTGGCCGGAGTCGGGGAAGTCGCGGGAGGCCAGCAGGTGGAGTTTGGCCAGGACGTACCGGGGCGAGACGGCCCAGACGTCGACGAGGGCCGGGAGCGCCTCGACCACGCGCATCGCGCCGCTGACGATCGGGTCGGAGAAGTCGCCGGCGCGCAGCCGCTCGACGTCGCAGTCGTACCCCTCGAGCGCCAGGGTCGCCGAAGCGTCGTGCAGGGCGACCTCCGCGGCGACGTGTTCGTTGTCGCTGCGAAGGGCCTCGTGCCAGAGCATGCGGTCGACGTTGGCTCTGGCGTTCTCAAGGGCGTCGGCGACCTCGGAGAGTTCGAGTAGAGGCGCGAGAGGATCCACGGGCGGAACCTTACCGGTTGGTGGTGAAGCGGATACGCGGCACCGGGCGGGCAGGAGGGCAGTCACAGATGCTACCTAAGTTCGCGCTTCACCACTTGCCACTGCGGTGGCGTGTTTGGGACGGATGTTCGGATCGTGGCATTCCCGCCCTGCATGAGCGAGGAACCGTTCGCCCTGGGGCCGTTCGCCGACCGCCGGTCGCGCGCTCGTCTCCCGCTGGTCGAAGGCGCACTGGTCTTCGGTTGTAAAACCTGCGTTTCGCGGTAGTGTAACCGGCAATAGACCTGCCTCACAGTAACTCGCTGTAAGGAGCGAATACCCGTGACCGAAACCCCGCAAGAGACACTCGCCAACCTCCTTTCGGAGGACCGCACGTTCCCCCCGCCCCCCGAATTCGCTCGATCGGCGAACGTCACGGAGTCCGCCTACGAAGAGGCCGCCGCCGATCGTCTGGGTTTCTGGGAGCGGCAGGCGCGCCGCCTGGATTGGGCCAAGGAGTGGGACCAGACGCTGGACTGGTCGAACCCCCCGTTCGCGAAGTGGTTCGTCGGCGGTGAGCTCAACGTCGCCGCCAACTGCCTGGACCGGCACGTCGAGGCCGGACTCGGGGACCGGGTGGCCATCCACTTCGAGGGCGAGCCGGGCGATTCGCGCGCCGTGACCTACGCCGAGATGCTCGATGAGGTCAAGCGCGCCGCCAACACGCTCACCGAACTGGGCGTCGAGGCCGGTGATCGGGTCGTGATCTACATGCCGATGATCCCCGAGGCCGCCGTCGCGATGCTGGCGTGCGCCCGCATCGGTGCGCCGCACTCGGTGGTCTTCGGCGGCTTCAGCGTCGATGCGCTGTCGAGCCGCATCGACGACGCCGGAGCGAAGCTGGTCATCACGGCCGACGGCGGTTTCCGCAAGGGCAAGGCCAGCGCCCTGAAACCCACTGTGGACTCCTCGGTGGAGCGCTGCCCGAGCGTCGAGAAGGTCCTGGTCGTGCGCCGCACCGAGCAGGAGGTCGACTGGAACGAGGGGCGCGACCTGTGGTGGCACGACACGGTCGGGCGGGCCTCCAGCGAGCACGAGGCGCGGTCGTTCGACGCCGAGCATCCGCTGTTCATCCTCTACACCTCGGGCACCACCGGCAGGCCCAAGGGCATCCTGCACACCTCCGGCGGCTACCTCACGCAGGCGTCGTACACCCACCACGCGGTGTTCGACCTCAAGCCGGAGTCCGACGTGTACTGGTGCACCGCCGACATCGGCTGGGTCACCGGGCACTCCTACATCGTCTACGGCCCCATGTCGAACGGCGCCACGCAGGTGATGTACGAGGGCACCCCCGACACGCCGCACACCGGCCGGCTGTGGGAGATCGTCGAGAAGTACGGCGTATCGATCCTCTACACCGCACCGACGGCGATCCGCACCTTCATGAAGTGGGGCGACGACGTCCCGGCCCGCTACGACCTCTCGAGCCTGCGCGTGCTCGGCAGCGTCGGCGAGCCGATCAACCCCGAGGCGTGGATGTGGTACCGCCGGCACATCGGCGGCGACCGCTGCCCGGTGGTCGACACGTGGTGGCAGACCGAGACCGGCGCGATCATGGTCTCGCCGCTGCCGGGCGTGACCGCCGCCAAGCCGGGCTCGGCGCAGCGGCCGCTGCCGGGCATCACCGTCGACGTGGTCGACGAGGAGGCCCGGTCGGTGCCCGACGGCGGCGGAGGCTTCCTGACCATCCGGGACCCGTGGCCGTCGATGCTGCGGACCATCTGGGGCGACGACCAGCGGTTCATCGACACCTACTGGTCGCGCTTCGAGGCCATGTACTTCGCCGGCGACGGCGCCAAGCGCGACGCCGACGGCGACATCTGGCTGCTGGGCCGGGTCGACGACGTCATGCTCGTCTCGGGCCACAACATCTCCACCACCGAGGTGGAGAGCGCTCTGGTCAGCCATGACACCGTCGCCGAGGCGGCCGTGGTGGGGGCCTCGGACCCGGTCACCGGGCAGGGCATCGTGGCGTTCGTGATCCTGCGCGGCGCGGCCGACTCGGGCCCCGAGCACCTGGCCGAACTGCGCAGCCACGTGGCCAACACGCTCGGGCCGATCGCCAAGCCGCGCCAGGTCATGGTCGTCTCGGAGCTGCCGAAGACCCGCTCGGGCAAGATCATGCGGCGGCTGCTGCGCGACATCGCCGAGGACCGCGAGCTCGGCGACGTCACCACCCTCCAGGACAGCTCGGTGATGGCCCGCATCAAGCAGGGCCTGTCGCTGACCGCCGAAGACTGACAGAGCGTGATATCCGCCACCAAACCAGTGGGGGCGGAGTGACGCATATAAACCAGTACACGAGTGACGGGACGACCTGTAGTCGTCCCGTCACTCAGTAGCGGCAAAGGCTCGCTTTCCGATAGGGTTTCGTCACTACCCCAGCACATTCGCCTCCCTGGAAGGAGCCTCATGCCCGAGACCCCGAAACAGCCGGAGCCGAGGCGGATGCCGCGTATGCCGCAGATGCCGAAGCGGCGCGTGGTCCCCAAGGTCCGCAAGGCCCGCAGCGAGGTCGCCCGGTTCCTGCGCATCGAGACCACCGGCGGGGTACTCCTCCTCATCGGCGCCGCCCTGGCGCTCATCGCCGCCAACTCCCCCCTCTCGGAGCTCTACGAGGACGTCCGGCACACCTACCTCGGCATCGAGGGCGTCTTCATGCTCAACGTCCAGCACTGGGCCTCGGACTTCCTGCTGGCGTTCTTCTTCCTCGTGGTCGGCCTCGAACTCAAACGCGAACTCGTCGTCGGCGAACTGCGCGACATCAAACGCGCCATGCTCCCGGTCATCGCCGCCGCCGGCGGCGTCATCGCGCCCGCGGCCATCGCCATCGCCGTCGCCTGGGGACAGCCCGGCGGCGCCGACGTCTGGCCCGTGCCGGTCGCCACCGACATCGCCTTCGCCGTCGCCGTGCTCGCGCTGTGCGCCCGCAACCTCCCCTCGAGCCTGCGGATCTTCCTGCTCACCCTCGCCATCGCCGACGACATCGGCGCGATCGCCATGATCGCCATCCTGTACTCCGAGCCGCTGTTCATCCCGCTGCTCGTCTTCATCGCCGTCATCGCACTGTGGACCTTCCTGCAGGCCAAGCGCGTCAAGTCCGTCTGGGTCTACATCCCCCTCGGTCTGGCCGCATGGGTCGCCCTCTACGAGGCCGACGTCCACGCCACCATCGCCGGCGTCGCCCTCGGCCTGGCCACCCGCGTCAAGCGCGACAAAGGCGAGCACGAGGCCCCGGCCCTGGCCGTCGAGCACGCCCTCCAGCCCTTCAGCGCCGGATTCGCCGTCCCGGTGTTCGCGTTCTTCTCCGCCGGCGTGGCCCTCAACGCCGAGGCGCTCAGCGCCTTCGCCGCCGACCGGGTCGCCCTGGCCGTCGTCGCGGGCCTGTTCCTCGGCAAGACCATCGGCGTCACCCTCGGGGCGATGATCGCCCACCGCCTCGGCTGGGGACGATTGGCGCCCGACCTGACATGGACCGACATCGCCGGCGTCGCGGTGCTGTGCGGCTGCGGGTTCACCGTCAGCCTCCTCATCGCCGAACTGGCCTTCGCCGATGCGGCCCAACAGGACCTGGTCAAGACCGGCGTCCTGGCCGGCTCGACGCTCTCGGCGATCGTCGGCGCCGCGCTGCTCAACGCCCGCTCGCGTTCCGTCCGCCGTCAACGCGCCGCGGCCTGACCTCGTACGCTCTTGTCCGTGAACCGCAGGAACTTCGCCGACAGCGCCGCGCTCAAGGCCGGGCCGTGGCATCACCGGCACATCGACGCCAACGGCTCCCGATTCCACATCGCCGAGGCCGGAGAGGGCCCCCTGATCATCCTGCTCCACGGCTTCCCGGAGTTCTGGTGGGCCTGGCGCCACCAGATCCCCGCGCTGGCCGACGCCGGCTTCCGTGTCGTGGCCGTCGACCTGCGCGGGTACGGGGCCTCCGACAAGCCGCCGGGCGGATACGACGCCTACACCATGGCCGCCGACGTCGTCGGCCTCGTCCGGGCGCTGGGCGAACGGGAGGCGACCGTCGTCGGCCACGACCTCGGCGGCATCCTCGGCTTCGCCGCCGCGGCCTTCCACCCGAAGCAGTTCCGCTCCCTGATCGTCCTGGGCGCGGCCCACCCGCTGCGCCAGCGGGCCGCGCTGGCGGTCGACCCCAAGGGCCAACTGTCGGCCTCCAAGCACCTGTTCGCCTTCCAGATGCCGCGCTACGAGCACAAGCTGACCGCCTGGGACGCGCGCAAGGTCGCCGACCTCATGTACTGGTGGTCGGGGCCGCGGTGGCGCGGCACCCAGGACTTCCAGGCGTACGTGCGCGCCTGCCGCGACGTCATCCAGATTCCGCAGGCGGCCTTCTGCGCGCTTGAGGCGTTCCGCTGGCCGTTCCGGACCGCGATCGGCCTGGCCGGGCGGCGGTTCGTCAAGCTCCTGCAGCGGCCGACGCCGGTGCCGACGCTGCAGCTGCACGGCTCCCTGGACTCGTGCGTGCTGCCGCGCACGGCGCAGGGCTCGGGCCGGTACATCCAGGGCCGGTACGAGTGGAAGCTGCTGGAGAACATCGGGCACTTCCCGCAGCAGGAAGTGCCCGAGACGGTCACCAAGGAGATCATCCGCTGGGCCGGGTGACCGGTGCGACGCTCGGGCACTAGCCGGACGGCCGGTCGGTCTGGCACCCAGGTGATGCTGGAGGAATCCAAAAGGGACCGGAGCGCTGCGGCTTCCGGCCCCTTCCCCTCTGACTCCGACGAACCCTCAGGCGGCTCGGCTGACTTCTCCTCGCGTCGGCAGGGCGGCCGGAGCCGGACCCCGCAGGTGGCGTGCGAACAGGCCGCGGCGCGCCGAAGCGACGCCCGAGGCCAGCCGACCGAACAGCGAGGGGCGGTCCTCGACCACCGGAGCGTCCGGCAGCGCCGAACGCGCCTCCTCGTTCATCAGCTGCAGTGCCACGATCGCGAATGGTTCCATTGCGGTGTTCCTTCCGGGCGGTGGTGCGACATACGCGCCGCGCCGGTGCGGCGGTGAGGCCGGCGACCGGTCGGTGTCCGGCTGGATTCCCACCGGGCCTCGCGCTCAACCATGCGCGCCGAGTGTCACCGGGGCATTACGCCCGAAGAAATCGCCGACAACCCCCGGTAAAAAGCTCGTGCGAGCGATGGCACCGGTCACAACCGGCACCGACACCGACCCCGAACATGTGCGAGGACTCACTTCCGCCGGCGAGACGACCTTGACCTAGCATGGCGGAGACACCGAGCAGGACGGGTGATGTCGTGGACCGCATCCGCCGGAGGTACGGCACTTTCGCCGCGACACTAGCGGGCCTGGCCGCAGCCGTGACATTGGGTCATCTGCTCGGACCGCACGGTCATCTCCCGACCGGCGGCCACGAGCACCACCACGCCGCCGAAACGACCGCCGCCGACTGCCCGCCCGAACCCGACGCCGACGGCCACCCCGGCCACGAAGAGCGCAACTGCGGCGCCCTCCTCCTTCCCGCCACCACCGAGGCGGCGCTCGACGACGACCGCCCCTCGACCTCGGCCGACGAACTCGCCTCACTCACCGTCCCCACCCGCGCCGACCTCGGCCCCAACGGCCGCGCCCCGCCGGACCGCACCGAACTCCAGATCAGTCGCGTCTAGATTCCCGGCCACCCCGCGAATCCCGACCGACTGAAAAGGAGAACCGTGTACCTCAACGACGCCGACCGCTCCCCCCACCACTACGGAGCGCCCCAGACCCCGCAGGTCCACCACCTCTCCGGCGAGAGCCTGCCACCGCACCGCGACCACACCGCCGGCCGCACACCGCCGCAGCGCGGACACGACTACGAGCCGCCGAGCATCGACGACCCCCGGCCGCGAGGCAAACGCCGCACCGACGCGCGACTGGCCCTGCTCCTGGCGGCACTGGCCAGCGCGACCGCCGGGATCATCCACTTCGCGGCCGCGCCCGCACACGTCTCGGAATGGCCGCTGTCGGGCGCGTTCTTCGTGCTCTCGGGCCTGTTCCAGCTCGGCTGGGCGATCCTGATCCTGCCGTTCGCGGGCCGCTTCCTGGCCGTGGTCGGCATGTTCGCCAACGCCGGGCTCCTGGCCCTGTGGGTCGTCACCCGCTGGCGGGGCCTGCCGTTCGGACCGCACGCGGGAGCACCGGAGGCGATCGGCTTCGCCGACACCCTGGCCGCCGCACTCGAGGCGGCGATCATCGCCGGCGCCTTGTGGGCGCTGCTGCCGCGTGAGCGGCACGGCGTGCTCAAGGCCGGCGGCTACCGGACGGTGGTCGCGCTGGCCGGAATGGCCATGTGCCTGGCGCTGGTCCCCGGTATCGACAGCGCGCTCAGCCACGGCGGTGAGGGCCACACGCACGGCGAGTCGGAAGGCGACGGCCACGATCACGACCACGGCACCGAGACCGAGGAGCCGGGCGCGGAGTCGCCGACGTCCGAGCCCTCGGCGACAGACGGGGCCCCGACCGAAGCGGAGGGGCACGACCATACGCACGCCCCGGGTGAAGAGCACGACTGAGGCGCTCCCGCGGCGGCCGTCCCTCCCGGCGAGTGCGATTCTGGAGCGAAGAGCCGACTCCGGGAGGGCCGCGCCGTGCGTTTCGCCGACTACCGCATCGTGATCACAGGTGCTGGCCGCGGCTTCGGCCGCAGCCTGGCCGTGCATTTCGCCGGCCAGGGCGCCGAGGTGTTCGTCTCGGCGCGCGGCTTCGACGCGGCCGAGCGCGTGTGCGAGGACCTCCGCGGCCGCGGGCACCGGGCCCACGCCTTCACCTGCGACCTGGCCGAACCCGACTCGGTCCGCGACTTCGCCGAGGCGGTGGCCGCGCAGAGCGAACGGATCGACGTGCTGGTCAACAACGGTGCGCCGTACCTGAGCGCGGCGGACTTCGCCGCGGCCTCCGATGACGAGGTCGCCGAGGTGATCGCGGCCGGCGCGACGGGGACCGCGCTGGCGGTGAAGCATTTCCTGCCGCTGCTGGAGCGTTCCGAGCGGCCCGACATCGTCACCATGATCTCGGCCTGCGGCGAACCCGGGCACGACCGCTCAGCGGCCCATGAGGCCTTCTATGCAGCCAAGAGCGCTCAGAGCGGACTGACCGAGATCCTGTCGAAGCGCCTGCGGGCCAGGGGTATCAGAGTGATCTCCTTGTATCCTCCGGATTTCGCGAACTCGGATCCACTGGGCGATGCGTGGGACTCGGCCCCGCGCGGACCGCGAGACCCGCTCACGGCCCAGTCGCTGGTGGACTGCGTGGCCTTCGCGGTCTCGCAGCCGAGGGACTGCTTCATCAAGTCGATGCACTTCGAACAGGCCTGAGCGGTTCCTGCTCGAGATGCCGCGTGGGACTCGAAATTCCTATGCGATGCCATCGGTATGGCGTCGGCGTGCTCCGAACGGTGTTGGGCACACTGGTCGCCCGCTTTCGCTCCTGCCAGCGGTGGCACTGCTCGTGGCGGTGATCCGCGATGGCGGTGGCGGGTTCCCTCACACCTTGGCGTACGCGACTCGGCCTGGGCGCTCCGATGCTCGCAGCGATCGCTCCGGTCGCTGCGAGGCGGTGACGCCCGCCGCCGGGCTCGGTACCCTTGGGCGCGCCTTCCGATCACGATGCTCGCGGCGTCGTGCCGGGTGGTCTTCCGTTTCGGTGCGGACATCGGCCTTTCGGCCCAATGCAGGAGCCTCGTCAACGCGTGACGCACTTGGGCGTCGCGGCGTTCGGCCGAGCCGGTCAGATCGAAGTGGAAGCGCCTCGGACCGCCGACCGGGTTGCCGCGGACATCGATCCGCCAGGCGGCGAGATGGTCGTGGTTGGCATCGACGCCTATGCAGCCGTTGGCAGTAGCGGCTTCCAGGGACATCGTGCCGCGCCGGTCCCGTTTCCACGACGCAGTGAGGTACCACACCTTGCGGTCCGGGTGGAATCTGATGCGATACGCGACCGCTCGACCGGTCAGTATCCTTTCGCGCCACTCCCTGCCGCGGTAGGCGAAGGCGACGGTGCCGGCCAGCACGTAGCGGCCTCTCGGGGCGTTGGCCAGATGTCTCAGAGGGCCGGGCAGGTTGAGTTCCACTCGGCCGCGATCATCGACCCGAATGCTGTCGTTGCCGAAGGGCCGACCGGTTTCCCCGTCGGCGGCCAAGAACAGCCGTGCCGCTCGCCAGCGGAGGCGCCACTCGTCCTCGGTCATCCGGCCGCCTCCAGATGATGCCGCTTGCGCGCCAGATCCTTTCCTCCGCGCACGACGCGGACCCGTTCTGATTCCATGTCTGCGATGGCCTGCGCCAGCCGCGTCTCGAGGCAGGCAAGGCGGCGCGACTTCTCGTGCCATTCGCGGCGTGACCGGTACCCGCCGGGTGAGCGACGAACACCGGGCGCGCCGATCGGCAGGGAGAGCCGATTCCGGAGCACTCTGATCACCGCCTTCAGTCGGGCGATGCGGGAGGCCTGGACGAGCTCGGAGTGAGATCGCGTTTTCGCTCTGCCCATCGACCGGCTCCGGCGCATCGCCGCTTCAGGTCGGCGGAGGCGAGCCCGCCGAGGTGCGTACCGACCGCCCACAAGACGGACTCGTCCTGTGCGGTCAGCCCTTTGATCTTGTCGTTGATCGAAACGGCCGCCGGACCGGCGGCCACCTAAGGCGCCTGGATCGGGCGCAACTCGGACGCGGTCATCAACTCTCCGGATTCGATCGCTTTGACGAAGCTCGGCTGCATGTACTAACGACGCAGGGCGGCTCTAGTGACGGGCCCGCTCGAGAAAAGTTGGAGTCTCGGTCAACATGAAAGAACCACCGACTGCCGTCGGTGGTCGAGGTCGGTGGGCCGCCAGGGACTCGAACCCTGAACCTGCGGATTAAAAGTCCGTAGCTCTGCCAATTGAGCTAGCGGCCCTCGTGCGGAAGAATACCCCACCAAGGCGGGTTTCGCCGGTGGAGGCTGCCGGGCATGGTCTGCGGCACTCGGGTGTCGGTGGCCGGTGCGATCAT
Source organism: Glycomyces halotolerans (assembly GCF_054779575.1). Classification (NCBI taxonomy): domain Bacteria; kingdom Bacillati; phylum Actinomycetota; class Actinomycetes; order Glycomycetales; family Glycomycetaceae; genus Glycomyces; species Glycomyces halotolerans. The sequence goes on along the minus strand of NZ_BAAGXZ010000010.1, from coordinate 137,291 downwards.
CGGCGTGAGTGGACTTGGACGGCGCGGCGGCGGATGCGGAGGAGCCGCCGCCGCGCCTATTCGATCCGCGTCACACGTGGCCCTCGGTGGGATTCGGGTCCGCTCCCGCTTGATCGAACAGATGTACTATAAACCATTCGCGCGCCGCTGTGAAGCCGGACCTCGAAGCAGGTAGACTCGCCTGCTGTGCTCATACTGCTGCCTCCGTCGGAAGGGAAGGCCGGTCAAGGCGACGGGCCTCCGCTCGACCTTGGGCGACTCTCCTACCCCGCGCTCAACCCGACCCGGGAGCTCCTGGTCGACCGCCTGGTCGACTTGTGCGCCAACGAGGACGAGGCCGCCTCGGCCCTGAAGCTCAGCGCCCGCCAGCGGCACTTCGTACAGCAGAACCGAGAGCTGCGATCGGCCCCGACGCTCGCCGCCTGGGAGCTCTACACCGGGGTGCTGTACGAGCGGCTCGGGCTCGGCGACCTGCCCGACTGCGACCAAGTGCTCATCGCCTCGCCGCTGTGGGGCCTGCTGAAACCCTCCGACCGCGTCCCTCCCTATCGGATGCCGATGTCGGCCCGGCTCGACGGCCTCGACAAGCTCCCCAAGCTGTGGCGGCCGTCGGTCGCCGACGTCCTCGAACACCGCGATGAACTGTTCATCGACCTGCGTTCGGGGGCCTATACCCAGGTCTGGGGACCGAAACGGCGCGGCGTGTCGGTGCGCGTCTACAAAGAGGACCCCTCCGGCAAGCGCAGCGTCGTCACCCACATGGCCAAGGCCACCCGCGGCGAAGTCGCCCACGCCCTGCTGTCCAGCTGCTCGCAGCCCGAGACGCCGGCCGAGCTCAGCGATTTCCTGGCCTCCCAGGGTTGGAAGGTCGAACTGTCGGAACCGGCCACCCGCTCCAAACCCTGGCTGCTCGACGTCGTCAACGCTCAGTGACCTGAGGTCTTCGCGCGCTCGAAGGAGCGGCGCACCTCCTCCTCGGCTTCGGCACGGCCGGCCCAGGTCGCGCCCTCGACGCTCTTGCCCGGCTCCAGGTCCTTGTACACGGTGAAGAAGTGCTGGATCTCCAGCCGGTCGAACTCCGGCACATCGACGATGTCCCGGTACTTGTCCTTGCGGGGGTCGTCGGCCGGGACGCACAGCACCTTGTCGTCCACGCCCTTCTCGTCGCGCATGCGGAACATCCCGATCGCCCGCGCCCGGATGACGCAGCCCGGGAAGGTCGGCTCCACCATCACCAGCGCGTCCAGCGGATCGCCGTCCTGGCCGAGCGTGTCGTCGATGAACCCGTAGTCCGCCGGATACACCGTCGCGGTGAACAGGGTCCGGTCGAGGCGGATCCGCCCGGTCTCGTGGTCGATCTCGTACTTGTTGGCGCTCCCTTTCGGGATCTCCACCGTCACGTCGAACTCCATCGGCCGACTCTCCTCCAGGCTCGGTTCCACAGCTCTTGATGGCTTAGTCTCTGTGCATGGCCCTCAGTGACAACGACGACCCCGAAGCCACGAGTACTGCGCCACACGGACCGCCTGAGGAGGCCCCCTCCACGTCCAGGGCCGAACGCAGGCAGCGGACGCTCGTTCGGGTCTTCGCCGTTTTCGCCGCCATCGTCACGCTAGCGGCCTCCGCCGGGCTGGTGTGGCAGATCAGGTCCATGGCCGAGCCGCAGACCGGGACGTTCACCGCTCCTGAGGCGTATCCGCCGGCAGAGCCCGAGCCGGTCCTGGCGGCCACCGACACCGGCGCCCCGGTCCCCGACCTGCTCTCGGTCATGCCGGAGTTGCTGAACGACCGGCGGTTCGACGGCGACTTGTCGGCGGTGTTCGCCGACGCGGTGAGCGGCGAGGTGCTCTACGAGCAGCTCGGAGCGGAGGCGCTGACGCCGGCCTCGTCGATGAAACTGGTCACGGCCGTGTCCGCCTACAAGTACCTGGGCGCCGAGTACCGGATCCCGACCACGGTGGTCGAGGGCCCCGACGATGACACGGTCGTGCTGGTGGCCGGCGGCGACATCACGCTGACGATCGACGGCGAGGGCTACTACGGGACCGGCGGCAGCCTCACCGAGCTGGCCGAGGCGGTGCTCGAGGCGCGCGGCGGCGACGCCCCGTCCACGGTCGTGCTCGACACGAGCGTCTTCGCCGACGCCGAGCTGGCCGCGGGCGTCGAGTCCGACGACCTGCCGTACACGCCGCGGATGGCGCCGATCATGGTCGACGGCGGCCGGGTCGACAACACCCAGAAGTACTACAGCTTCCACCACGACCCCGCGCAGGCGGCGCTCGAGGCGTTCGCCGACCTGGTGGGGGCCGCGGCCACCGCCGAGGGCCCGGCCGAAGCGGGCGCGGCAGAGCTGGCGACGGTCTACTCCCAGCCGGTCGCCGGGCTGGTCGACTCGTTCGTGCTCTCCAGCGACAACGGGCTCTCCGACGCGGTCGCGCTGCACACGGCGCTGGCCGTGGAGGGCGAGATGACGTGGGACGCGATCGACCGGATGCATCGGGCGATGCTCGAGGAGTTCGGCATCGACACCTCGGCGCTGGTGTTCGAGGACGGCTCGGGACTGTCGGAGCGGAACCGGATGACCGCCGAGGCGTTCGCGCTGATGCTGCTGGGCGCGGCCGAGTCGTCGGCGAGCACGGTGTTCGAGTCGATGCCGGTGGCCGGCTACTCGGGAACGCTCGGCGACCGCTTCGACTCCGCCGAGGAGGGCGACGGCGTCGTCCGGGCCAAGACCGGGACGCTCAGCGGCGTGTCGTCGCTGACGGGGTCGTTGACCACCGCCGACGGGCGGCTGCTGGTGTTCTCGCTGATCAGCAACGAGCATTCGAATGCGAACGCGGTCCAGGACGCGATGGACGAGGTGACCGCCGCGGTGGCGCAGTGCGGGTGCTGAGGACGGGCCCCGGCCGCCGAGCCGTTCGGGCTCGAGGTGCGGCCGGGGCCGGTCGCGCTACCGCCAAGTGTCGTTGACGGTCGCGCAGCCGCTGGTCGGCACGGTCACGGTGCGGTTGGCGCCCGATTCCCAGACGACGCCGCCGCTGCCGTCGACCTTCGTGTACTTGTACTCGACGGTCTGCCCGGCAGGTGCGGCGACGGTGCCGGTCCACCGCGGATAGGCGGACGGCGACAGTTCGGGGCTGGAGGCGGCGTTCCAGGAGCCGAGTTCGCTCGCGTTGCCGGTGATGTGGACCATCTGGCCCCAGGAGGTCTCGGCGGTGACGGTGACGTCGATGCAGCCGGTCTCCTCGCCACCCCCGCCGCTTCCTCCGCCGGTGTCGCCGACGTGGAGGGCCAGCGCGGTCCCGGCCGCGACGGTGGCGTTGAAGGCGCCGCCCGCGACGGTGACGGTGGCGCCGGAGATGACGTCGGTGTAGTCGCCGTCGGGCAGGGCGGTGGTGAAGGTGCGGGAGACGGTGCCGTCGGAGGCGTTGAAGACGGCGTGGCCGCGGTCGCCGCGTCCGAAGGCGAAGGCGTCGCCGCTGCCCCAGGTGTCGTTGAGGCCGGTTCCGGCGGTGGCGGCGCGGAAGCCCGCCATGCCGCTCATGTAGGGGGAGCGGTGGATGCAGGTGAAGGCGTCGGAGCCGCAGTCGACGTCGGCGACCGAGCCGTCGGCGTTGAGCGGCGGGCCTTCGTGGAAGGCGCCGAATTCGTAGCCGGTGTAGGAGGAGGGGGTGCCGAAGGGGTGGGCGAGCATGAAGGCTTCGGCGAGGAGGTAGTCCTGGCCGTGGGTGTGGTTGAGCGTCTCGCTGCCGCGTTCGGTGTCGTGGTTGGCGACGAAGGTGCCCGCTTCGGCGATGTAGCCCCAGTCGGTGCCCATGTCGGGGAGGTATTGGGCGGGGGCCGAGCCGTTGATGTGGTGTTCGAGGTCGCGGGCGTAGTCGAATACGTGGACGTCGCCGTTCGGTGCGTATTCGGCGTCGGTGATGGGTTCGCCGTCGGCTTCGATGACTTCTTGGACGATGTAGGGGTCGCCGTGCACGCGGGAGAGGATGGCGCCGAGTTCTCCGGCGTCGATGTGCTTGGCGGCGTCGATGCGGAATCCGGCGACGCCGAGGCTGATGAGGTCGTTGAGGTAGTCGGCGATGCGGCCTTGGACGTAGGCCGAGCCGGTGTCGAGGTCGTTGAGGCCGACGAGGTGGCAGGTCTGGACTTGCCGTCGGTCGGAGTAGTCGCTGATCTCGCAGTAGTCGGAGCCGGTGTTGTGGAAGTCGTCGGGTCCGTAGCCGGCGTCGGGGTAGTGGAACTGTGAGTACCGGCTGCCGGCCCAGCCGGTGCGGGTTTCGGAGGCGCCGGCGGCCATGTGGTTGATGACGGCGTCGGCGATGACGCCGATGCCGGCCGCGTCGCAGGTGGCGACCATGTTCGCGAACTCGGCGCGGGTGCCGAGGCGGGAGTCGAGCTTGTAGCTGACGGGTTGGTAGTGGATGTACCAGGCGTGTTCTTCGCCGGGGCTGGTGTCGGTGCCGAGGATGTGCTCTTGGGGCGGGGAGGTCTGGATGTGGGTGTAGCCGGAGTCGGCGAGGGGGCCGGAGCATTCGGCGGCGATGGAGTTCCAGGTCCATTCGAACATGTTGAGGATGGATTCGCCGCCGCTGAGCGAGGCGGCCGAGTTGTATTCGGCGGGTTCGGCGGCGGGCAGGGCGAGGGCGGCGGCCGCGGTGGCGGTGAGGACGGCGGTGCCGACCGCGCCGGCCAGTGCCCGTCTGCGGGTGGGTTGAGGCATCGTTGCTCCTATGAAAATCTTGCGCTGGTGTTGCAAGATGTTGCTGACTTCACAAGAACGTAGCACTGAGCGGGCAATGGTTTCAATATTTACGAATAGAAGATTTTGGATTCCTCGCCGTGGGGAGACCGCGGCGCGGGATAGTGGCGAGCCGACTGCACTCTGGATAGGCTTAACCGATGGCGCCGCCCGTGAGCAATTCCACGCTGCCGTCCGTCGACTGGCGCACGGCCGCCTCGTGCTCGCGCGCCTTCATCCGCGGCGGCCCCAGCATGAGCCGCGAGGGCGCGATCGACGTCGTCGCCGACCTCCACCGCCACGCGCGCACCGCCACCGAACTGGTCGCCGACCACACCGGTCTGACCCCGGCCTTCGAGGCCCCCATCGACGTGGTCGACCGCGTCCGCTGGAGCCACGTCAACATCGCCGGACTGCGCCGCCTCCTCGCCGAACTCGGCGCCGACGACGAGCGCAACGACCCCCTCGGGCAGGCGAGCACGGCCGCCAAGGTCACCGGCGTGCAGGCCGGAGCCGTCCTCGCATTCCTGTCGACCCGGGTGCTCGGCCAGTTCGAGACGTTCTCGACCCCCACCGGGCGCCTGCTGTTCGTGGCCCCGAACATCGTCGAGGTCGAACGCCGCCTGCGGCTGCCCGCACGCGAGTTCCGGCTCTGGATCGCCGTCCACGAGGCCACGCACCTCATGCAGTTCACGGCCGTGCCGTGGATGCGCGAGTACTTCCACGGACTCATCCGGACCTTCTTCGAAGCCGCCGAATCCGACGAGTCCACCACTTCGCAGCTGAGCCGGGCCGTGCGGCGGGCACTGTCCTCCTCCCGCGAGTCCGACGAGGACCGCAAGCCGCGCGGCGACGAGGACCAGACCGACGTCATGGCCGCCGTGACCAGCCCCGAGCAGCGCGAGGCGCTGTCGAAGATCCAGGCGCTCATGACCCTCGTCGAAGGCCACGCCGAATCGGTGATGGACGGCGTCGGCCAGACCCACATCGAGCACGTGGCCCTGCTGCGCCGCCGCTTCGACCGCCGCCGCGCCAACCCGGGAGCGCTGCAGCGCTTCCTGCGCCAACTGCTCGGCCTCGACGCCAAACTGCGCCAGTACGCCGCCGGCCGCCGCTTCGTCGACCAGATCGTCGCCGACCGGGGCATCGCCGGATTCAACCGCGTCTGGGAGCAGCCGCAGAACCTGCCGAGCGCGGCCGAGATCGAGCGGCCCGAGGCATGGGCGGCGCGGGTCCTGTCGGGACCGAATGCGAAAGTGGGGCATGGCTAGACTCCCGGATTCGGTCGCGCGGATGCGCGTCGCCATCCGCGATCGCCTCCGCGACCTGACACGCGACTCCCTCGTGCTCGTCGCCTGCTCGGGCGGGCCCGACTCCCTGGCGCTGGCCGACACGACCGCGTTCGTCGCCCCGCGCATCGGCCTGCGGGCCGGCCTGGTGACCGTCGACCACGGACTCCAAACCGGCTCGGGCGAGCGGGCCGCCGAGGTCGCCGACTGGGCCCGCCGGGCCGGGTTCGACCCGGTCGAGACGGCTTCGGTGCAGGTCATGGGCTCCGGCGGACCCGAGGCGGCCGCGCGCGAGGCCCGCTACGCGGCGCTGGACTGGGCGGCCGAGCGGCACGGCGCGAAAGCGGTCCTGCTCGGGCACACCCGCGACGACCAGGCCGAGACGGTCCTGCTGGCGCTCGCCCGCGGCGCCGGACCCAGGGGCATCGCCGCGATGCGCGCGGTGCGCGGGCGCTACCGCCGGCCGCTGCTGGACATCGCCAGGACCGACACGCACGCCGTCTGCGCCGAGCGCGGCCTCAAACCGTGGACCGACCCGCACAACGCGGACCCGAGGTTCAAACGCTCGGCGCTGCGGCAGTCCATGGAGTTGCTCGCCGAAACGCTCGGGGACGACATCGTGCCGAACCTCGCCCGCACCGCCGCGCTCGTGGCGGCCGACACCGACCTGCTCGACGCCGAGGCCGACGCGGTCTACGAGCTCTGCCTCGAAGCCGAGGCGCTGCGCGTCGACCGGCTCGAGGCGCTCGCCGACCCGATCCGGCGGCGCGTGCTGCGGCGGTGGGTTTTTCAGCTCGGAGTGAACGGCGCGGAACTGACCCACCGCCACCTCGAGGCGGTGGACGCGCTCGTGGCCGACTGGCGCGGCCAAGGGCCCACGTTCGTTCCCGGAGGCGTCGCGATCAGCCGGGACGAAGGCCTGCTCAGGGCTTCTGGTAGACCTCGGGCTTGAGCACGCCGATGAACGGCAGCTCCCGGTAGCGCTCGGCGTAGTCCAGGCCGTAGCCGACGACGAACTCGTTGGGGATGTCGAAGCCCACGTACGAGACCGGGATCTCGGCGCGCTGCATACCCGGCTTGCGGAGCATCGCCACCACCGACACCGACGCCGGCTGCAGGCCCTCGAGGTACTTGAGCAGCCACGACAGTGTCAGCCCGGAGTCGATGATGTCCTCGACGACGACGATGTGCTTGCCGGCCACGTCCGAGTCGATGTCCTTGAGGATGCGGACCGTGCCCGAGGAGCTGGTCGAGTTCCCGTACGAGGACAGGGCCATGAACTCCATCTTCACCGGCACCGTCAGGGAGCGGGCGAAGTCGGCCATGAACATGACCGCGCCCTTGAACACGCCCACGAGCAGCAGCTCTTCGGTGTCCGCGAACTCGCTGGACACCCGGTCCGCGAGCTCGGCGACCTTGGTCCGGATCTCTTCCTCGGTGATGATGGTGCGCTCGATCTCCTCGGCGTACCAGGAACCGGGGTCGATGACCGCGGCCTCGGCCTCCGCGGACGGCACTGATGCTGGGCTGGCTAGCTCCGACGTCATAAGACAAGGGTGCCACCCGCTCGCCGCCGACGCTGGCTTGGGTGGGCGAACTCAACCGCTCGTGGTACTAATTACGGATCACGTAGCGCGCCGTTCCACGGCTGTCCCCTCGGGCTCTGCAGGGACGCCCCAGGCCCGCACAGTGTACTTTCGAGTGAATGGCAGCCTTGGCGTAGCTTGCGGACCACAAGTGAACGCAGCACGCTCAAGTACGCGAAATCGCGACGAACGCAGGAGGAAGCGAGTGGTCGACGCCGGGAAACCCACACCTGAGCGGAAGCGGTTTTTCCGGAGACCGTTGGTCTGGATCGTGCTGATCGCCCTGATCGCGGTCCTGGTCGGCACCTTCTTCTCCGGCGGTTCGGACTACGAGGAGTCGACCACTTCCGAGGTCCTGCACGAGATCAACGCCGGCAACGTCGCCGAGGCCAACATCCTGGACAAGGAGCAGCTCGTCAAGGTCGAACTCAACAACGGCGAGATGGTCGAGGCCTACGTCCCGACCGGCATGACCGAGACGGTGGCCCAGACCCTCCAAGAGGGCAACGTCGAGTTCAACACCGAGGTCAACGAGACGTCGGTGTTCGTGTCCTTCCTGCTGAGCCTGCTGCCGATCGCCCTCATCGTCCTCCTCCTGCTGTTCTTCATGTCACAGATGCAGGGCGGCGGCTCCCGCGTGCTCAACTTCGGCAAGTCCAAGGCCAAGATGGTCTCCAAGGACACCCCGAAGACCACGTTCGAGGACGTCGCCGGCTCCGACGAGGCCGTCGAAGAGCTCAAGGAGATCAAGGACTTCCTGCAGGACCCGCAGAAGTACCAGGAGCTCGGCGCCAAGATCCCCAAGGGCGTCCTGCTGTTCGGCCCTCCGGGCACCGGCAAGACCCTCCTGGCCCGCGCCGTCGCCGGCGAGGCCGGCGTGCCGTTCTACTCCATCTCCGGCTCCGACTTCGTCGAGATGTTCGTCGGCGTCGGCGCCTCCGTCACCGGCGACACGCCCGTGCTGATCCGAGACGACGCCGGTACGCGGCTCGTGCCGATCGGCGAGTACGTCGACCAGTACTACGAAGGCGACACCGAGGGGTACGCGAAGTTCGTGGCGGGAGTCGAGACGCTCGGCTACGAGCCCAGGACCAGCGCCTTCCGCGGCAAGACCAGCGGTTTCGCCCGCTCCAAGTGGTCGGACGTCGGCGCGGTCTACCGGCACAAGGTCGACGAGATCTACGAGATCGAATACCTCGGCGGAACACTGCGAACCACCGGCGACCACTCGGTCTTCGTCCGCCGCCACGGCGGCATCAAGGCCGTCGAGACGCGCGATCTGAAGGTCGGCGACATCCTCGTGGACCTGCCTTACAAGACCCGGGGCCGGTACGTCCCCGGTGAGGGCACCGCTCACGAGGTGCGCGCCCACGAGTTCGGCCGCCTGGCCGAGACGCTGACGCTCACCGTCGACGAACCCGACTTCGAGGACGTCTGGAAGTACTCGGTGGCCATGGCCAAGGCCGGAGCCTCGGCACAGAGCGCCGTCGCCGACGAGATCGGCGTCTCGCAGATGACCGTCTCGAACTGGCAGCGCGGAAAGCACCTGCCGGAGGCGATCTCCGACCGCCACGCGACCACGGAGGTCCGCGACGAGGTCGAACTCACTCCCGCGCTGGCCAAACTCTGGGGGTACTACACCGCTGAGGGCCGGGCCAACGGCTCGGTGGAGTTCACCTTCGGCTCCCACGAGCACGACCTCATCGCCGACTGCGCCTCGCTGCTGCGCGAGGTCTTCGGGGCCGAAGCGGTCCTGGAGCACACCGAGGACAGCTCGACCAAGGTGCATGTCCGATCGGCCCGCCTCGGCCGCTTCTTCGAGCGTCACTGCGGCAACGGCAGCCGCAACAAGCACGTCCCCGAGCTGATGTGGACCCTGCCTCGCGAGTACTTCCTCGCCTACTTCGACGGCTACCGGGCCGGCGACGGCTGGGAGTCGCCGGAGGGCGCGATCGAGGTCACCTCGGTCAGCGAGCAGCTCATCCGCGAGCTGGCCTGGCTGTGCTCGATGCACGGCATCCCCGTCTCCACGCATTCCGGCCGGAACGAGGCTGGACGCGTCATCAAGGAGAAGCCGCTCCCAGAGACGAATTACTGGCGCCTCAAGATCGGCCCCTCCTCCAACCCGTACACCGGGGACGGATCGAGGCAGAAGAAGCGCCCGCGCATCACCAAGATCACCCGCAAGGAGTTCGACGGCTACGTCTACGACCTGTGCGGCTGTGACAACGAGGCGTTCTTCGGCGGCGACAAGCCGATGCTCCTGCACAACAGCCGCGTTCGCGATCTCTTCACCCAGGCCAAGGAGAACGCCCCCGCGATCGTGTTCGTCGACGAGATCGACGCCGTCGGCCGCCACCGGGGCGCCGGCATGGGCGGCGGCCACGACGAGCGCGAGCAGACGCTCAACCAGCTCCTGGTCGAGATGGACGGCTTCGACACCCGCGGCGGGGTCATCCTCATCGCCGCCACCAACCGGCCCGACATCCTCGACCCGGCGCTGCTGCGCCCGGGCCGCTTCGACCGCCAGATCCCGGTCGACGCGCCCGACAAGGAGGGCCGCGAGGCGATCCTGTCGGTCCACGCCAAGGGCAAGCCGTTCGTCCCCGACGTCACCTTCGACACCGTCGCGCGCCGCACTCCCGGGTTCTCCGGCGCCGACCTCGAGAACGTCATCAACGAGGCCGCACTGCTGACCGCCCGCCGCAATGAGCAGGCCATCTCCATGGACGCGCTCGAGGAGGCCATCGACCGCGTCATCGCCGGACCCGAGCGCAAGGGCCGGGTCATGGGCGACGACGAGAAGAAGATGACCGCCTACCATGAGGCCGGCCACGCCCTGGTCGCCCACGCGCTGCCGCACGCCGCGCCGGTCCACAAGCTCACGATCCTGCCGCGCGGCCGCTCCCTCGGGCACACGCTGGTGCTGCCGACCGAGGACAAGTACTCGCAGTCGCGCTCGGAGATGATCGACACCCTCGCCTACGCCCTCGGGGGACGCGCCGCCGAGGAGCTGGTCTACCACGACCCGACCACCGGGGCGCAGAACGACATCGAGAAGGCCACCAAGGTCGCCCGGGCGATGGTCACCGAGTACGGCATGTCCGGCAAGCTCGGCGCGGTCAAGTACGGCTCGGCCAGCTCCGAGCCGTTCCTCGGCAAGGAGTACGGCCACCAGCGCGACTACTCCGACGAGATCGCCGCGACCATCGACGCCGAGGTCCGGGCGCTGATCGAGATCGCCCACGACGAGGCCTACGCGATCCTCACCGACTACCGCGACGTCCTCGACCGCATGGTCGTCGAGCTGCTCGAGAAGGAGACGCTCAACCAGGAGGACCTCGCCCGGATCGCCGAGCGGGTCGACAAGCGCCCGCCGATGTCGCCGTTCAACGGCACCTCGAGCCGCAGGCCCTCGGGCAAGCCGCCGGTGTCGACGCCGAACGGCTCCAAGCCGGCTTCGCTGGACGAGCCGTCCGAGGAAGTCACCGACCCGTCGTAAGCTTGTTCGATGGCTGAACTCGACAACCTCGCGGCGCGGCTCCTCGACGGCCGCATCAACGGCAGCCCGGTCGAGGACGCGGTCGACCTGCCGCGGATCGAAGCGGCCGTCCGCGAGATCCTGACCGCGGTCGGCGAGGACCCCGACCGCCCCGGTCTCAAGGAGACGCCGCGGCGCGTCGCCCGGGCCTACGCCGAGCTGTTCGCCGGGCTCCGGGTCGACCCCGAGGAGGTGCTCAAGACCTCCTTCGACGAGGACCACAACGAACTGATCCTCGTCCGCGACATCGAGGTCCAGTCCTTCTGCGAGCACCACCTGCTGCCGTTCACCGGCGTGGCGCACGTCGGCTACATCCCCGGCGACTCCGGGCAGGTGGCAGGACTGTCGAAACTGGCGCGGCTGGTCGAGGTCTACTCGCGCCGCCCGCAGGTCCAGGAGCGGCTCACCAGCCAGATCGCCGACCAGCTGTACAAGTCGCTCGAGGCCGGCGGCGTGATCGTCGTGGTCGAATGCGAGCACACCTGCATGTCGATGCGCGGCATCCGAAAGCAGGGCTCGACGACGGTGACCTCGGCGGTGCGGGGCATCCTGCAGTCCGACGCCAGGACCCGCGCCGAGGCGATGTCGCTGCTGCGCGGCACCGGCTGAGGTCGCGCGCAGCGGAAGGCCGGATGCGCCGCATCCGGCCTCTGCTCTGTGTTCCTCGATTGTTCGCGAGTCCTCTGGGCTCTCGGGCTCCTGGTCTCCCCGAAGGCGGACGCTAGATCGTCTCGCCGGTGGAGGGCTGGAAGTTGCCCTCGGTGCCCGAGGGGGCGTTCGGGTCGCCCGGGTTCGGGTTGTAGGCCTCGGGCGTGGTCTCGACCGAGTCGAGGAAGCCGTCGCCGTCGGTGTCGGTCATGACGGTGTTGGAGTAGCCGTCCGCATCGGAGTCGATGCTCACGTAGTCGGCGTAGCCGTCGCCGTCGGTGTCCGAGACGATGGTGTCGGCGTAGCCGTCGCCGGTGGTGTCGGAGGCGACCGTGTCCACATAGCCGTCGGCGTTGGTGTCGCTCATGACCTGGTCGACGACGCCGTCGCCGGAGGTGTCGGAGGCGATGGTGTCGATGTAGGTGTCGCCGTTGGTGTCCATGGCCTCGGACTCGAAGGTGCCGTTGCCGTCCAGGTCCATGTGCAGCTCGTCGGAGACGCCGTCGCCGTCGGTGTCCACCGCGACGCCGTCGGCCACGCCGTCGTAATCGGCGTCGATGTAGGTGTTGCCGTCGGCCGAGAAGGTGTCGTCCTCGATGCCGTCGCCGTTGATGTCGAAGGCCTCTTCGGTGTCGCCGGAGTAGTCCTCGGCCACGTCCGCGTCGGCGGCGGTGTCGTCGAATTCGCTCATTGCGCCATCCTCATTTCGAGAGAAGTGTTCCGTGCTTGTGATCATGACTCTATGGCAGCCTCCGGGGCCGTGAATCCCCAGAGTGTGCCAACTGCCTATGCTGGACCGGACCCGCCCGAAAGCGGGTTTCCGCGCGCGATGGTCTGATTTGCTGGAGTATCGGTGGGCCCTGCCGACAACGCCTTCGACATCCCCGAGCCGCCCCCGGTCCTGGTGCCGGTCCCGGCGAAGCGGGTGTTCGACATGCACTCCCGGCGGGTGGTCTGCGGGACGCCCGGCAGCGGCTGGCGGTTCGACATGCGCGCCGACGACCCGGTCACGCGGGAGGGCGCGATGCTGGTGCCGGTGATCGCCGAGGCCGACTACTACCGGGCCGTCGACGGCGACGGCGACGCCTACGCGTCGCTGGTCCCGGCAGAGGAGGTGTGGGTCCAGCGCGCCGACGCGAACCCGGAGCCCTCGACGCCGCCGCCGGGGTACCTCATCGACCGGCTCTCCGACCCGGACGCGCCGCCGGTCCGCAAGCCGTTCCCCGCCTCGGACGTGCCGGGCCTGATCGGACGGCGGGTCTGGTACTGGGCCGGCGGTTCGTTCCGCGACGACTTCCGCTGCGTCTCAGAGCCGTTCGAAGTGGACGGCGACTTCTGCGTGCGCGTGGTCGACGAGGCCGCCTGGTACCGGTGGCAGCGCACCGGGCAGGCGCCCAAGGCGGTCGACGCGTTCATCCACCACTTGTGGACGCAATAGGCTTCAGGACTGCCAGAGCTTGGTCATCATCGCCTCCACGGCGATGCGCGGCCGCACGTTCGCTTCGATGGCCTTGCGGCACTCGAGGATCGCGTCGATGCGGCGCAGCAGCGACTCGGCGCTGAACTTGGTGGCGGCCGCCCGGGAGGTCTCGGCCATGTCCGGGTGGATCGGGGCGATCCGCGCGCCGAAGCCGACCGCGAGCGCGTCCCGGTAGAACGCGGCCAGGTCCACCAGGGCTCGGTCCAGGGAGTCGCGTTGGGCGCGGGTGTCGCGGGTCTTCTGTCGCTTCTCGAGCTCCTTGAGGGCCGCGGCGGATCCGCGGGCGGCCTTGGAGGCGCCTTTGCCGGTGCCGCCCTTGCCGAGCGCGGTCTCGAGTGCTTCCCGTTCGGCGGCCGAGCGCTCGGTGTAGGTGCCGGAGGCTTCGGCTTCGGCGGCCTCGATGAGCTCGACGGCGGCCGTGAAGCAGGCCCCCAGGCCGGTCAGGCGCCGCGGGATCTGGAGGACGGCGTGGCGTTTGGCGCGGGCCTCGGGGTCGGTGGCGAGGCGCCGGGCCCGGCCGACGTGTCCTTGGGCGGCGGCCGCGAACAGCTCGGCCTCGTGCCGGTCGAGGCCGTCGCGTTCGACCAGGAGGTCGGCGATGGCCGCGGCCGGGGGCTGGCGCAGGACCATGACGCGGCAGCGGGAGCGGATGGTCACCGAGATCTCGGCGGGGTTGGTCGAGGGCGCGCACAGCAGGAACGCGGTGCGTGCGGGCGGTTCTTCGACGGCTTTGAGCAGGGCGTTGCCGGCCGCTTCGGTGAGGCGGTCGGCGTCTTCGACGATGAGGATCTGCCATCGTCCGGCCGTGGGGGCCCGGGAGGCCTCTTGGATGAGGGTGCGCACCTGGTCGACGCCGAGTGAGAGTCCTTCGGGGATGACGCGGGTGACGTCGGGGTGCGTGCCGCCGAGGGCGGTGCGGCAGGCGTGGCATTCGCCGCAGCCGCCGCGTTCGCATTGGAGCGCAGCGGCGAAGGCGACCGCCGCGGTGGAGCGGCCGGAGCCGGGCGGGCCGGTGAACAGCCAGGCGTGGGTCATGCCGAGGCCGCGGGAGGCGTCGGCCAGGACGCGGCGGGCTTCGGGCTGTCCGACGAGCTCGTCGAAGACCCCGGGCGCGGTGTCGGTGGCGTTCACGACCGTCCGGCCTCCTCGGCGACGCTGTGCCAGGGGGTCTCGCCGGCGTCGAGGTCGGGCCAGGCGGTCGCGGAGCGGCTGGTCTCGGTGCGGATGTCGAGGCGTTCGGCGACGGCGTCGCGGACGGCGTCGGCGACCTGGTCGGGGGTGCCGCCGGCGGGGACGACGAGGTAGCGTCTCGGGTCGTCGGCGGCCAGGTCGAGGAAGGTCTGGCGGACCCGCTCGTGGAAGAGGAGGTCTTCCTGTTCGAGGCGGTCGCCGTCGCCGCCGGCCTTGGCGCGCTGGAGTCCTTGGGCGGGGTCGACGTCGAGGACGACGGTCAGGTCGGGTTTGAGGCCGCCGGTGGCCCAGGAGGAGACCCAGGCGACCTCGTCTCTGCCGAGGCTGCGTCCGGAGCCCTGGTAGGCGATGGAGGAGTCGACGTAGCGGTCGGAGACGACCACGGCGCCGCGTTCGAGGGCGGGCCGGATGACCTTGTCGACGTGCTGGGCGCGGTCGGCGGCGTAGAGGAGGGCCTCGGCGCGGGGGGCCGGGGCGGAGTCGCCGCCGGTGTCGAGCAGGAGGGTGCGGATGCGCATGCCGATGTCGGTGGCGCCGGGTTCGCGGGTGAGGACCGATTCGTAGCCGCGTACGCGCAGCCAGGCGGAGAGTTTGACGGCCTGGGTGGACTTGCCGGCGCCTTCGCCGCCTTCGATGACGACGAAGAAGCCTCGGCTGCCGGCGGGGACGGCCGCGGACAGGGGCCGCCCGCGCAGGGAGGACCAGAGGTCGGCGAGGACGGGGACGCCGGGTTTGTCGTCCATGCGGCGGAAGGCGGTGATGCCGAGCCAGACGACCAGTGCGGCGGCGGCGAACAGGAGCACTCGGCTCATCGAGATCTCGACTCTGGTGATGCCGAGGTCGAGCTGGCGGGCGGCCTGCCAGCCGGCGAGCGGCGCGGCGACGGTCATGGAGACCATGAGGATGACGCGGGCGCTGACGCCGATGAAGGCGAACATGCGGCCGCGGATCTCGTCGCCGACTTCGCGTTGGAGGAGGGTGATGCCGGCCAGGAAGGCCATGCCGGCGCCCAGGCCGATGATCACCGATCCGCTCAGGGCGACCCACAGCCAGGGCGCGAGGGCGTTGATCGCCAGTCCGGTCCCGGCCAGGACGATGCTCATGCCGAACCAGCGCAGCCGCGACAGGTCCCGGATGATCTTGGGGCCCAGGGCGATGCCGATCCCGAGGCCGATGAAGAGGAATACGGCCAGGAGGTAGAAGGCCGCGTCGCCGGCGCCGAGGTTGGCGGCGTAGACGGTGCCGACGCCGATGAGGATGCCGGCCCCGCTGAAGGCGCCGAGCATGCCGATGACCAGGCCGCGGACGCGTTCGCGGCCGCGCAGGTAGCTCCAGCCCTCGACGAAGTCGGACCACATGCCGCCGGCTCTGGCCGCGGCCTTGGCTCTGGCGAGGCCGTCGCGGCCGGAGATCTGGGGGATGAAGAACAGGACGGTGATCGCGAGAGTGCCGAACATGGCCGCGTCGATGTAGAGGGCCAGGACCATCGGCTCAGCCCAGGCGCCGAGGTTGGACCAGACATTGGCGCCGCGCTCGAGGATGGCCAGGACGCCGAACGCCAGCGGCGGGGCGAGGCCGTAGGTGGTGGCGAGGGTGAGCTGGTTGGCGGCCTCGTATTTGGAGGCGGGCAGGAGGTTGGGGACCGCGGCCTCCTTCGCGGGCATCCAGACCATCACGGCGATCTCGATGAGGATCTGGGCGACCGCCAGCCAGGTGACCGTGAGCGCCACCGAGCCGGTGGCGAGGTAGACGGTCGGGAC
Source organism: Glycomyces halotolerans (assembly GCF_054779575.1). Taxonomy (NCBI): domain Bacteria; kingdom Bacillati; phylum Actinomycetota; class Actinomycetes; order Glycomycetales; family Glycomycetaceae; genus Glycomyces; species Glycomyces halotolerans. Next base: position 121,055 of record NZ_BAAGXZ010000010.1, on the reverse strand, counting down.
CGAGGCCAGGAGCGCGAAGCGCGCGAAGTCGCAGGCGGCCATGGTCTTGCGGCGGTCGAACCGGTCGGCGAAGACGCCGGCGATGGGCCCGAACAGCAGCGAGGGCAGCAGACGCAGGACGATGACGCCGGAGAACGCCGCACCCTTGGCGGCGAGGTTGTCGAACAGGGACTGGGCGAAGCCGGCGGTGGCGAACAGGGCGAGCCAGTCGCCGAACGAGGCGAGTCCGAGCACGGTCCACAGCCGCCGGAAGGGGCGGATCCGCAGCACCGTCTTCAGATCCGCGGTCGTGTTCGCCATGCCACTCCTCAGATGTCCAGGTCCCAGCCGGGTTCGCCGGCGGGACGACCCGCGACCGCACCGGCCCGATTACGAGACTAGTCGGGCCGGTCCGGTCGCGGGTTCCGGCGCGGGCGGATTGAGTGCTCTACGACAGGCGGCGCGCCAGGTAGTCGCAGACGACCCTTCCGGCTTCGGCGATGGCCGAGGCGTCGCCGTCGGCGTCGCGGCGGAAGGCCAGGCGGACCAGGGCCTGACCGGTCTCGACCGCGACGGTCACGGTCTCGGTCAGCGTCTCGTCGGGGGTGACCCCGAAGCGCTGCTCGAGACCGGCGAGGAGCTGCGCGGCGATGACGTCGCCGCCGCTGATGAGCCGTTCGCCGCGGCCCGGGTCGATGGCGTCGCCCAGGTGCAGCACGCGGAAGCCCGGAGCGGTGCGGTACATGTGCACGTACTCGGCGACCGCGCACTGGACCCCCGCCCGCCAGTCGGTCGGCGGTTCGGCCTCGAAGCTCGCGACCAGGCGCTCGATGTACTGGTCGATGTAGCGCTGGCTGAGCGCCTCGGCGAGCGACCGCTTGTCGCCGAAGAACTGGTAGACCGAGCCGATGGCGACGTCGGCGCGCTGGGCGATGGCCGTGGTCGACAGTCGGTCGTACCCGACCTCTTCGATGAGGTCGGCGGCGGCGTCGAGCATTCTGCGGACGCGGGCGGCGCTGCGCTCCTGGACGGGCAGGCGTCGCAGCGAGTGCGCGGGGCCGAATTTGGGCGCCGGCGACATGGTGGGCTGCCTTGCGGCTGGCACGGTTGCCGTGCTCATGGTGTTGTCTCCCCCCTCGTGATGACAAGTATCCCCATCATGGACGACTTGCCCGGATTTGAGGCCCATTCCGGCCCGTGTCGCGAACAAATTTCTGGCTTGTCCCCCGCACGGGCCCGCCGCCGTGGGCTGCGGGTTTCGTCACTCCGAGGGGGACGACGGTTGCCGCGCCTCCGACCCGACGGAAGGATTACGAAGGCTTTGCGCGTTGTGTCAGAGGACGGCACCGCACGAGAGGACGAGCGATTTGAGCAATCGGCGCAACCCGGCGTTCCGGGCCCACTGCCGCCAGCGAAGGATCAGACGCGTCGCGATGGTCTCGGTTCACACCTCTCCGCTCGCCCAGCCGGGAACCGGCGACGCCGGCGGCATGAACGTGTACGTGCTCAACACCGCCACCGAACTCGCCCGCGCCGGCGTCGAGGTCGAGATCTTCACCCGGGCGACCAGTTCAGAGGAGCCCCCGACCACCGAGGCGGCGCCGGGCGTGCTCGTCCACAACGTCCACGCCGGCCCGTTCGAGGGACTGTCCAAGAACGACCTGCCGACGCAGCTGTGCGCCTTCACGGGCGGCCTGCTGCGCGCCGAGGCCCACAACCCCGCCGGCCACTACGACCTCATCCACGCCCACTACTGGCTCTCGGGCCAGGCCGCCTGGGTCGCCTCCGAGCGGTGGGGCGTGCCGCTGGTCCAGACCTTCCACACCCTCGCCAAGGTCAAGAACGCCCAGCTCGCCGACGGCGACAAACCCGAGCCGCACACGCGCGTGATCGGCGAGGAGCAGGTCGCCGCCGAGGCCGACCTCCTCATCGCCAACACCGACGCCGAGGCCGCCGAACTGCACGATCACTACCGTGCCCACCTCGACCGGGTCAACGTCGTCCACCCCGGCGTGGACCTCGACGTCTTCCGGCCCGGCGATGCCCGCGAGGCCCGCGAGGCCCTGCACCTGCCCTCGGACGCGCTGGTGGTGGCGTTCGTCGGCCGCATCCAGCCGGCCAAGGCCCCCGACGTGCTGCTGCGCGGACTGGCCCGGCTGCGGCACACCGACCCCGAGCTCGCCCGGCGCATCGTGCCGGTCTTCGTCGGCGGACCGTCCAACACCGACCTGTACTGGCTGCCGAAACTGGCCGCCGAACTCGGCCTGGCCGACCAGGTCCAGTGGCGCGCCCCGCGGTCGGGCGAGGCCCTGGCGCAGGTATACCGCGCCGCCGACGTGGTCGCCGTGCCCAGCTACAACGAGTCGTTCGGGCTCGTGGCGCTCGAAGCGCAGGCGAGCGGGACGCCGGTGCTGGCCGCCCGCGTCGGAGGACTGCCGACCGCGGTCGCCGAAGGCGCATCGGGGCTGCTGGTCGACACCCACGCCGCCGACGACTGGGCCGCAGCGCTGCGCACCTTCTTCTCCGACGGCGAGCTGCGCCGGCGACTCGCGGCCGGCTCGCGGAGCCACGCCGAGTCGTTCTCGTGGAGCGCCACGGCGGCGGGCATCCGCGCCGCTTACTTCCGCGCCGCCGAGACGCACCGCACGGCGCGGCTGGCGGCCCGCCGCTGAATCCGGCCTAGGGTGGAAGGGTGATCGAGAAACTCACCGCGGCCTTGGACCAGATCGGGATCGAGTACCGGCAGGACGGCCCCCGCTCGGTGTCCTTGGTGCTGCCCGGGCAGCGCAAACTCTCGACCCCGTGCTCGCTCATCCTCGAAGACCACGCCATGCGCGTCGAGGCGTTCGTCTCACGGCGCCCCGAAGAGCACCACGAGCGGGTCTGGGCCGAGCTGCTGCGCCGCAACGGGCGGCTCTACGCCGTCTCGTTCGCCATCGACGAGTCCGGCGACATCCACCTGGTCGGCCGCGTGCCGATCGCGTCGGTCGACCCGATCGAGCTCGACCGCGTCCTCGGATCGGTCCTCGAGGCCGCCGACGACGCCTTCAACGCCATCCTCGAACTCGGCTTCGCCTCCTCGATCAGGGAAGAGTGGCGCTGGCGGCTCTCCCGCGGCGAGTCCACACGGAACCTCGCCGCCTTCGAGCACCTCCGGCCCGACGACTGATCAGTCGGCCGTGCGGCGGCCCAGTCCGTGCACGAGCGCGCCGAGGCCCAGGTAGGCCAGCGCGGCGAGCCCGTAGTCGAGGACCGCTTGGAGCCTGGAGTCCTCGACGGTGAACATGCCGAGGAACAGCCAGGCGAACCAGTCGGCGATCGCGCCGAAGAAGTCCACCAGCGGGTTGCCGGGATTGGCCTCCAGCAGGACCAGCGCCAGGTACAGCAGGATCACCGCCGCGACGGCGGTGAGCAGTCCGGTGAGAATCTGCACGGCGAGCGGGTAGTAGCGGGTGCGGTGCAAGACCATGATCGTCTCCTCAGGTCATTGCGCGGGGAATCGACCGGGCTTCGCCTTTGGGGGTGCGCAGCGGCCGGTCGTCCTGAATTGTCGTTATAGGGCGTACCCACTCACTCCGGCGCTAATCATGCCGACTGTCGCGTTCGCGAAACCGCTCCGGCGCGTGCGCGCAGAGCGACGGCGGCCACATCGTGCGGGCGAGGCGCGGGCACGCGCGGCGTCGGCGCGGCAGGATGGAGGGTATGACCGCTACTCTCGTGCTGCTTCGCCACGGCGAAAGCGAATGGAACGCCAAGAACCTGTTCACCGGCTGGGTCGACGCCAAGCTGTCGGCCGCCGGCGAGGACGAGGCCCGCCGCGGCGGGCGGCTGCTGGCCGAGGCCGGCCTGCTGCCCGACGTCGTCCACACCTCGGTGCTGCGCCGCGCCATCAACACCGCCGAGCTCGCCCTCAACGAGGCCGAGCGCTCCTGGATCCCCGTCAAGCGCCACTGGCGCCTCAACGAGCGCCACTACGGGGCGCTGCAGGGCAAGAACAAGGCCGAGACGCTCGCCGAGTTCGGCGAGGAACAGTTCATGACCTGGCGCCGGTCCTACGACACCCCGCCGCCGCCGATCGAGCCCGGATCGCAGTACTCCCAGGACGGCGACCCGCGCTACGCGGACCTGGCCCCGGAGGTGCAGCCGGCCACCGAGTGCCTCAAGGACGTGCTGGAGCGGATGCTCCCGTACTGGTACGACGGCATCGTCCCCGACCTCAAGGCCGGGAGGACCGTGCTGGTGGCCGCCCACGGCAACTCACTGCGGGCCCTGGTCAAGCACCTCGACGGGATCTCCGACGACGAGATCGTGGGACTGAACATCCCCACCGGGATGCCGCTGCGCTACGAGCTGGACGACGTGACCCTCAAACCGACCGTGCCGGGCGGGGAGTACCTCGACCCGGACGCCGCCGCCGAGGCGGCCGCGGCCGTGGCCGCCCAGGGCAAGAAGTGAGGCGAGCCCTGGAGCGGCTCCGGTTAACGGAGGGTGACCGTGATGCGGCCCGGCGCTCGACGCCGGGCCGCATCACGCTTACGCTGGAGTCGTGCCGAAACATCATTCGAATCCCCTGCCCCCCGCACCGAGGAAGTCGGTCGGGGGCGCGTTGGCGGGGGTCGTCGCCGGCGCCGTGTTCGGCGCCGCCTCCGCCGCTCTGGCCCTCACCCGCTCCCGCAGGGGCGCTCCCGACCCCCGGAACGGCTCCCAAGTCTCCCCTGACCGGCGGCCATGGGCCGCGGCGATCGACCTGCTGCGCACGGGCGTGTGCCTGGTCGACGACGCCAACCGGGTCCTGTACGCCAACGCCGCCGCCCGCGATCTGGGCCTGGTCGACAATGTCGAGATCACCTCGCTGACGCTGCGGGCGCTGCTGGCGCAGGCGCGGCGGTCGGGGCGGTTCCGCGACGCCGAGCTCGACGTGCCCTCCCCTGGCATGGGCGAGCCGTCGGCGGTGCGCGCCAGGATCACGCCGCTGGCCGACGGCATGTCGGTGGTCGAGCTGCAGGACATCTCGGAGCTGCACCGGGTCGAGCGGGTGCGCCGCGACTTCGTGGCCAACATCAGCCACGAGTTGAAGACCCCGGTGGGGGCCATGCAGATCCTCTCCGAGGCGCTCAAGGACGCCGCCGAGGACCCGGACGCGGCGGCGCGGTTCGCCGACCGCATCCAGGCCGAGTCGGCGCGCATGAACCACCTCATCTCCGACCTGCTGGAGCTCTCGCGCCTCCAGGGCGCCGAGAAACTGCCGGACCCCGAGCCGGTGTCGGTCGACCGGATCGTCGCCGAGGCGTTCGACCAGACCCGCATCGCCGCCGAGAAGAAGGGCATCGAGCTCAAGTCGACCGGCGTCTCGGGCCTGGAGGTGCTCGGCTCGGAGTCGCAGTTGGTGACCGCGGTGAAGAACCTCGTCGGCAACGCCATCGCGTATTCACCTGAGCGCACCAGCGTCGAGGTGACCACGTCGGTATGCCGACCGGGCGGTTCGGTGGCCAAATCGCACACCGTCTGCATCTCGGTCCGCGACGAGGGAATCGGTATTCCCCCAGAGGAACTGGACCGGATCTTCGAGCGGTTCTACCGGGTCGACGCGGCCCGGTCGCGGGCCACCGGCGGGACCGGTCTGGGATTGGCCATTGTGAAGCACGTTGCGGTGAATCACGGCGGCCGTGTCGACGTGTCCAGTATGCCGGAATCCGGGTCAATGTTTACCTTGATGTTGCCTGCGCGTTCCCTACCGGCCGACGCAGGGGCACCGGACTCGGATGCAATCGACAGAACAGACGGCCCAGTTTGCTAGGGAAGGTTGACCCGTGACGCGCGTTCTCGTAGTCGAAGACGAGGAATCGTTCTCCGACGCCCTGTCCTACATGCTCCGCAAGGAGGGCTTCGAGGTGTCCGTCGCCGGTGACGGCGACGCCGCCATCAAGGAGTACGAGCGCACCGGCGCCGACGTGGTCCTGCTGGACCTCATGCTTCCCGAGAAGTCGGGCACCGAGGTGTGCCGCGAGCTGCGAGCCAACTCGAACGTCCCGATCATCATGGTCACCGCCCGCGACTCCGAGGTCGACAAGGTGGTGGGCCTGGAGCTCGGCGCCGACGACTACATCACCAAGCCGTACTCCTCCCGCGAGCTGGTCGCCCGCATCAGAGCCGTGCTGCGCCGCTCGGCCGAGCCGGACGACCCGATCGTGACCGTCCTGGAGGCCGGACCGGTGCGCATGGACGTCGACCGCCACACCGTCTCGGTCGGCGGCACCGACGTCCAGCTGCCGCTCAAGGAGTTCGAGCTGCTCGAGATGCTGCTGCGCAACGCCGGCCGGGTCCTCACCCGCGGGCAGCTGATCGACCGCGTCTGGGGCGCCAACTACGTCGGCGACACCAAGACCCTCGACGTGCACGTCAAGCGCCTGCGCTCCAAGATCGAACCCGAGCCGGGCAAGCCCCGCCACCTGGTCACCGTCCGCGGCCTGGGCTACAAGTTCGACCCGCACGCCTGATATCAGGACACACCGGAGCCCCACCGGCCCCAGCCGGATAGGCTGAGTCCGTGACCTACCTCCCCGCGGACGACCGCTACACAGCCATGCCCTACCGCAGGTCCGGACGCACCGGCCTCAAGCTGCCCGCCATTTCGCTGGGCCTGTGGCACAACTTCGGCCACGAGAGGCCCCTCGACACCCAGCGAGCGATCCTGCGCCGCGCCTTCGACCTCGGCGTCACGCACTTCGACCTGGCCAACAACTACGGACCCCCGGCCGGGTCGGCCGAGGAGAACTTCGGCCGGATCCTCGCTGAGGACTTCGCCGGATACCGCGACGAACTGGTCGTCTCCTCCAAGGCCGGGTATTACATGTGGCCCGGTCCGTACGGCGAGTGGGGCTCGCGCAAGAACCTCATCGCCTCGCTCGACCAGTCGCTGCGGCGAATGGGCCTGGACTACGTCGACATCTTCTACCACCACCGGCCCGACCCGGACACACCGCTCGAGGAGACCATGGGCGCGCTCGACGCGATCGTGCGCTCAGGGAAGGCGCTGTACGTCGGCGTCTCGAACTACGACTCCGAGCAGGTCCGCCGCGCCGCCGCGATCCTCAAGGACCTGGGCACGCCGCTCCTGATCGACCAGCCGTCGTACTCGATGTTCAACCGCTGGACCGAGCGCGACGGACTCCTCGACGCGCTCGAGGAGATCGGCGCCGGCTGCATCGTCTTCTCCCCGCTGGCCCAAGGGCTCCTGACCGACCGGTACCTCGAGGGCGTCCCCGAGGACTCGCGCATGCGCACCAGCGTGTTCCTCAACGAGGACGCGCTGGACGAGACGAAGATGGAGCGCATTCGCGGCCTCAACGCGATCGCGGCCGAGCGGGGCCAGAAGCTGGCGCAGATGGCGCTGGCGTGGGCGCTGCGCGACGAGAGGATGACGAGCCTCATCATCGGCGCCAGCAGTGTTCGGCAGCTGGAGGACAACGTCGCCGCGCTGGACAACCTGGAGTTCACCGACGCCGAACTGGCCGAGATCGACGAGTACGCGATCGGCTAGACCTGCGCGGAGCCGAAGACCCGGGCGTTTCGCTGCGGAGTCGGATGACGCCCTCGACGTAGGCTGACGCAGGCCACGGGAGGTGCTCCTCTCTGGTTGGGGGAGCGGGCCGCCGAACTTGTTTGACGATTCGGTCGGCGGCCCGCGACCGCCGTATTCAATCGTTCAGGGGGAACGGCGCACTGCGCCTTACAACGCCATTGCACGGCAGCGGCGCGGCGAAAGGGACCGACACGCCGTCGGTCCCTTTTTGTCGCCCTAGATCGAGGTCACATCATCCTGTACCGCACCGTTTGTGACGACTTGCTAACCTGATTCTGTCTGTTTTGGAACCCATGCTCTTCACCCCAGGGAGGTCTGTGCTGTGGCCCAACGGATCCTCGACCCCGCATATCTGAACGCCTACCGTGAAGAACTCCAAGCACGGCTCGAATTCGTGACCGGCCTGGTCGAGAAGATGCGCACCGGCAACGAACTGGGCGTCGAGCCCGGCTTCGGGCTCCTGGACTCGTCGCGGGACGCCAGACAGAAGTACGCCGAGGCCCACGAGAAGACCTGGGAGAACCTCCAGAAGCTTCGCGCGGACCTGCACGGCGCGATCGTCACGATCGACGAGTCCCTCAGCCTGCACAACGAATCCGAAGAGTTGAACGTCGCGGAGACCTCCGCTCACGCGAACGACCTCGAAAACTAGGACACGAAGCTCCGATGAAACGCACACTGTTCGAATCCCTCGCGGCCGCCGGCTCGGCGGCACTGCTGCTCACCGCCTGCCAATCGGGCGGCGCATCCGGCGACTCGTCGGAGGACTCCTCATCCCAGGACCCGGTCTACACCGAAATGACCTCCTGGGACGCCTGCGAAGTCCTCGACCATCTCCAGCCCATCACCGACTACATGGGCATCAAGGGCTACGGTTCCTCCACTGCCGAAGGCGGCCAACCCGGAAACCAAGAAATCGGCAACACCCTCGACCCGGCCGCCATCGGTTGTGGAAGCCTCATCTACCTCGGCAGCTACGAGGGAGCTTCGAGCGACAACGACTACAGTATGAGCGGAGAGCTCAACGTCAAAATCGTACCCACCGAGAACGAAGAGCAAGCTACGGCGTCGTATGAGGAACGCACCTCTTCTGCGAGTTCCGCGGCCTCCGATGGAACCGGCGCAGTGGTGGAAGAGTTCTCTGGTCCTTGGGATCAAGGAACCGTGGTGTCGTGGACCGGCGATGCCGATCAACCACACGTCGAAGTCGTTGCCCGCGACGGCCAGTGGGTGATCCACGTGCGGCTTTATCACACCAATGACTTCGGACTCCGAGGCAGCGGGGATCCAGCACTCGCGTTCACCGACGCCGAACTCAATCAATGGCTTGTCGAGAGCTATCTGCCTGAGGTGAACCAGATCGTGAACGATAGAATCGCAGGGGTGCAGTAACCGTGAGCGACAACGTTCAGCTTGATACCGATCCATACGAAGGTATGGAAGGCGCGGAGGCGATCGGCCAGCAACAGTCAATTGCCGATTCCACCCTCCTCTCGGGAGCGGAATGCTCCAACGGCAGCTGCACCAATACGGACAACCCTGCCGAGCTCGCCTGGGTCAAGCTTGTCTCCGCGATCCCTGTCGCTGGCCAGGTCGAAAGCTTCAAGTGCGTGGCCGGGGGCACCGCGGCTCCGAGCCCGGAAGAGGTCCAGTCGCTCGTCAGTCAGATCAGACCCGCGGACGGAGACAAGTATGCGCTGCGGACCATCGCCGATGAGTGGTTCAACTTCAATTTCGATTTCTCCGACAATGAAAGCACAGCAGTCGCTCCAATCCTCCGGTCTAAGTTGGAAGATCTCGCCAACGGATGGCAGGGTGACGACTTCGACGCCTTCGCCGACCAGATGGAGACGGTGTTCGCCAACTGTGAGCGAATTACGGCCGACATCGGCGACCAATCCTCCGGCATGGTCGGTCTGTTGAACCAGAAGAGCGACGAGATCTACGCCCTCCAAGGCGGGGACTCGCACGAACTTCCGTACCCGGCGCCGCAGTACTGGGTGGAGGACAAGGGTGGACTGTTCTCCAATCCGAAGGTCCACGTCCGGACGCCGTTCAAGAGTGGGGACTGCGAGGTCGCCGAAGGCTGCATGTTCGGCGACGGCGACGCCGAGAAGGCCATGGAACTCGGCGGCTTCGACGGCGAGTACGCCAATGAGCTCAACCAGTACAAGTCCGACCAGACCGAGTTCCACCTGGCCCAGTTGAAGGCCGACAACCCCGACACCGACGAGGCTTCGCTTCGTGCCCGGGCCGAGCAGTTGGCCGAGCAGGACGCCAACAACCGGGCGGCCGAAGACTACGACGAGGCCAGCAACGACTACGAGGCGCGCGCCACAGAGCAGAACGAGACGGTGATCGCCCGCTGGACCGACGCCGAGAGCTCGGCGAGCGAGTTCGCGCCGACGGTCGAGGACTCGAAGGACACCGCGTTCCGGGACTCGGGCGGCGACCTGACCGGCAACGACTACTCGCCGCCGGGAGGCGGCTCGTTCAACGGGTCGCCGAGCTCGAGCGGCACCGGAGGACTCAATCCCCCTGAGTCGACGAGCCCGTTCGGCGGCGGCTCGGGAGGTCTCGGAGGCGGAGGCGGCTTCACCGGAGGCGGATCCGAGTTCTCCGGCTCCGGCCTCGACGGCAACAACCCTTGGGCCAGTGCCGCCGGAGACGACCCTGACGACATCTCGGGTGGTCTGGCTTCCAGCACCGGGCCGGGCGGCGGCATCGGCGCAGGCACGGGTCTCGGCACGGGCGCCGGCGCGGGAACCGGCGGCGGCATCGGTGCCGGCGCAGGCGGTGCCGGCATGGGGTCGGGAGGCGCAATGGTCGGCGGTGCGGGCGGCGCCGGCGGCCGCCCGGGCGGCATGGGTGCCAAAGCGGGTACGGCCGGAGCAGCCGGTCGCGGCATGACCGGCGGCATGATGGGCGGCGGCGCCGGACGAGGAGCCGGCGCGGGCTCAGAGGACGAAGAGGGCCGCGCGACCTGGCTGACCGAGGACGACGACGTCTGGGGCACCGACTACGACGAAGAGACCGACCCCTACGTCTAGACGGCACCCCAGCCTGGAAGCGAGACTCGTGCCCGCCCGGTCCGAACGCAGACTCACCCGGGCGGGCACGACCTACCCCGGCGGGTCTACTTCCAGTTGAGAGCGGCTCCGCCGGAAGCGATCACGCCTCGGTACCAGTCGGCGCTGCGCTTCGGGGTGCGCTTCTGGGTGTCGTAGTCGACGTGGACGAGGCCGAAGCGCTTGGAGTAGCCCTCGGCCCATTCGAAGTTGTCCAGCAGCGACCAGACGAAGTAGCCCCGCAGGTCCACGCCCTTCTCGATCGCCGCCCCGGCCGCCCGCAGGTAGCCGTCGAGGTAGTCGATGCGCGCGGCGTCGTCGATCGTGCCGTCGGGGCCGATCTCGTCGTCGAAGCAGGCTCCGCTCTCGGTGATGTAGACCGGCAGGTCGGTGTACTCGGCGTTGAGTCGTTCCAGAACCCGGCGGATGCTGTCGGGACTGATCTCCCAGTCGAAGGCGGTCACCGGGCCCTCCGGAGGCAGGGCCCGGGTGCCGAGGTGGGAGTCGTTCTCATCGGCGGCGATGCTGAAGCGGTGGTAGTGGTTGACGCCGACGAAGTCCAGCGGCGCGGCGATCGTCTCCAGGTCGCCGGCGGCCACGGCGTCGAAGGCGCCGGTGCCTCGGTAGTGCCAGACCATGTCCTCGGGGTAGGAGCCCCTGAACAGGGGGTCGAGGAACATGCGGTTGCCGTTGCCGTCGGCGAGCTGGGCGGCGGCCTGGTCGGCCGGGTGGTCGCTGGCCGGTTCGATGTCGGTCATGATCACCGCCGAGCCGACCTTGGCGCCCGGGCTGGCGGACCTGATGGCCGCGACGGCGAGGCCGTGGCCGAGGTTGAGGTGGTGGGCCGCGCGCAGCGCCGCGGTCAGGTCGCGGTGGCCGGGGGCGTGGACGCCTTCGAAGTGCCCGAGGAACGAGACGCACCAGGCCTCGTTGATCGGGATCCACTCGTCGACGAGGTCGCCGAGGGCGGCGGCGGTGCGTCCGGCGTAGTCGGCGAACCGGTCGGCGGTGGCCCGCTGCGGCCAGCCGCCTTCGTCTTCAAGCACCTGCGGCAGGTCCCAGTGGAACAGCGTGACCACCGATTTGATGCCGCGTGAACGAAGGTCCGCGAGCTGGGCGCGGTAGAACTCGACGGCCGCCGGGTTCAGCTCGCCGCGGCCGCTCGGTTGCAGGCGGGCCCAGGACACCGACATCCGGTAGGCCTTCAGGCCGATCGATTCGGCGATCGCGAAGTCCTCGCGCCAGCGGTGGTAGTGGTCGCAGGCCACCGCGCCGGTGTCGCCGTCTCGGGTCTTGCCCGGGGCGGCGGCGAAGGTGTCCCAGACCGACGGGGCCCGGCCGTCGGCTTCGGCGGCGCCTTCGATCTGGTAGGCCGCGGTGGACGCGCCCCAGAGGAAGTCCTCGGGGAACGGGCTGGCTGCGCTCATGTGCGTCTGCTCCTCGCTTGGGTGGTTCATTTGTCGACTCCGGTCACGACGATTCCTTGGACGAAGACGCGCTGCGCCGCAAGGAAGATCGCCACCGGCAGCACCAGCGCCAGGAGCGCCGCTGCCAGGATCAGGTGGGGTTCGGTGCTGTAGACGCCGCTGAAGTAGCTGAGGCCGACGCCGATGGGGACGATGTCGCGGTTGCCGGCCAGGTACAGCAGCGGTTCGAAGAAGTCGTTCCAGGCGTAGAAGAAATGGAACAGGCTTACGGCGGTGAGCGCTGGAACGGCTTGCGGCACGATCACTTTGAGGAAGGTCCGGATGGGTCCGGCACCGTCGATCCGTGCGGCCTCCTCGAGCTCTCGGGGTATGGTCAGGAAGTACTGTCTCAATAGGAATACGTTGAAGGCGTTGGCGAAGAAGTGCGGCACGATCAGGGGCAGGTACGTGCCGACCCAGCCCATTTGGAGGAAGACCGCGTACTTGGGCACGAGGGTCACCGCCGGCGGCAGCAGGATCGTGGCCAGCAGCAGCGCGAACAACGTGTTCCGGAACGGGAACCGGAACCGGGCGAAGCCGTAGGCGACCACGGCCGAGGACACCACGGTGGCGAGCACGGTGGTGAGCGCATAGAACAGCGTCCAGCCGGTCAGGCGCAGAAAGTCGATGGTGTTCCACGCTTCGGCGAAGTTGCCCCACTGCGGCGCGAACCCGGCGACCGGTTCGAGGGTGCGCCAGCGCCCTTCCCATTCGATCGGCCCGGCCCCGGGGTTCTCGGGGTCGATGAAGACGCTCGATTCGCGGCCCGGTCGGATGAGCGCGAGTTCGCGGACCGTGCCGTCGGGCATGGGCACGGAGTAGACGTCGTGCTCCTCGCCTTCGTATTCGAAGACTTCGGCGGACACCGGCAGGATCGGCGAGTTGGGGTCGGAGACGCCGTCCTTGTCCTTGAGCGCGGTGACGGTGCCGTATCCGAGCGGCATGAGGAAGATCATCACCAGCAGGAACGCACCGAGGGTGGTGCACCCGGCCCACATGATGTTCCTGCGGCGGCGCCGCAGGGGGGCGTCGCTCGGCGGTTCGACGCCGGCCTCGCCCGGTTCGGTCCGTTCGGGGGTCTGGACGGTCATGGCCGCTCCGATCCGTAGTGGACCCAGAAGCGCGCGGTGCCGAACAGCACCGCGGTCAGGGCCGCGACGACGAGGAAGATGAACCAGGCCAGGGCCGCGCCGTAGCCCATGTTGCCGAATACGAACGCCTGCTGGTAGAAGTGGATCAGCATGAACCGGCTGGCGCCGTCGGGATGTCCGCTGGCTCCGAAGAGGACCCACGGCACCACGAAGTACTGCATGATGAGCACGCTGCCGATGACGAGGTTGTAGAACATGACCGGGGACAGCAGCGGCAGCGTGATGCTCCGCAGTCGTCGCCACCAGCCGGCTCCGTCGATGGCCGCGGCCTCGTAGAGCTGGGTGGGGATGCCTTGGAGGCCGGCGAGGTTGATCATCATGGCGTTGCCGACGCCCCACAGTCCGATGAAGCTGAAGGCGAACAGGACCAGCACGGGGTTGTCGAACCAGCGCAGGCCGTTGGCGCCGGAGGCTTGGACGCCGGTAAGGTCGATGAGCCGGTTCAGCCAGCCGGTCTGGGGGTTGAGGACCTGCTGCCAGATGAGGATGCCGGCGACCAGCGGGATCATCGAGGGCGCGTAGAACAGCAGCCGGAAGAAGCTGGTGCCCCTGAGGTGCCCGGAGTTGAGCAGCAGCGCCAGCCCGAGGGAGACGACGAGGCTCAGCGGCAGGAACAGCACGGTGAACCGCAGTGTGACCAGCAGCGACGACCAGGTGTTGGGGTCGGAGAGGGCGCGTTCCCAGTTGCTGAGGCCGACGAAGGAGGTCTCGTCGGGGGCGGTGAGCTGGAAGTCGAGTGTGGAGAACACCAGTGAGGCGATGATGGGGATCGTCCAGAACAGGACGAAGCCGATCAGCCAGGGCGAGATGAAGGCGAAACCCCAGCGCGCCTCGCGCCGCTGCATGGGGCTGGCGGGTCGTTTCGCTCCGCGTTCGCGGCGGGCGGCGAGCACCGCTTCGGTGAAGTCAGACATGGCGTCCTTTCGGAGGAGCGCGCCGGGCGGGCGGGGGTCGCCCGCCCGGCGGATTCGAGCAGCGTCAGGTCACGCGGCGTCGAAGACGGCCTGGAGGTCTTCTCGGAGCGCCTCGAGTTCGGCGTCGATGTCGAGGCCTTCCTCTTGGGCGAACTTGGTGCCGTATTCGGCGATGACGGCGTCGGCTTCGAGGAAGTTGGGCATGCCGCCCTCGTGCGAGGGGTTGTCGACGTAGGACATGCCTTCGACGGCCACGTCCCAGTTGATGTCCTGGCCTTCGAAGTTGTCGGCGCCGACGCGTTCGAAGTAGCCGTCCTGCAGGCTGATGCGGGCGGGCATGCCGCCGTAGGTGGCGGTGAGGTCTTCGGCGGCGTCGCCGATCAGGTAGGTGAGGACCTCGAATGCCTCGTCGGGGTGCTCGGTGTCCTTGGTGATCGAGAAGGTGTCGGCGTGGAGTTTGGCGGTGACCTCGCCGTTGTAGGACGGCACGGCGGCGGTGTCCCAGTTGCCGTCGAAGCCGCTCATGCAGCAGGTGGCGTACCACAGGTGGGTGTTGCCCATGGCGAGGTTGCCGGACTCGAACCAGGATCCGGCGCCCATCATGTCGGAGTCGCCGTAGGGACCGTTGGGGATGAAGTGGTCGGTCCACATGCCGTCGTAGTACCACCGCTGGGCCTCTGCCCAGTGCTGGGGGATCTGGGCGTTGCCGTCGTCGTCGACGAGGGTGCCGGCGCCGAAGAGTGTCGACTGGGCGCGGATGTCGGCGAAGACGTTGCCGAAGCCGAACTGGACGATGTTGTCGGGGTCGAAGGCCGGGTCGGTGGCGTCGTTGCCGTCGGCGTCGACGGTGAGCCGCATGGCCAGGTCGGTCATCGTCTCGATGTCCCAGGGCCGCTCGGTGCCGTCAGCGTCGATGTACGGGGCGCCGTACTCCTGCGGCGGGTAGGGCAGGCCGGCCTCGTCGAAGAGGTCGAGGTTGACGTACATGAACGAGGGGAAGACGGCGAAGGGCAGGCCGATCTGGCCCTCCTCTTCGATCTGGTAGAAGTCGACCAGCGCGGGGTCGAAGTCGGACAGGTCGTAGTCGTGTTTCTCGATGTAGGGGGTCAGGTCGAGCCAGGCGCCGGGGAAGGTCGAGCGTCCGCGGATGCCCATGGGACCGACGATGTCGGGAGCGTCGCCGGTGGCGATCTGGGTGCTGAGGATGTCGGGGGCCTGGTCGGCGTCGACGATCTCGAGCACGAGTTCGATCTCGTCCTGGCCGGCGTTGAACTCCTCGACGATCTGTTCTTGGGCGGGGATGGTGGGGGCGTCGGAGCCGGCGCCCATGCCGACGAACCAGCGGATCTCGACGCGGTCGGAGGCGGCCGAGCCTCCGCCGTCGAGGCAGGCCGCGGCGAGCAGGGCGGTGCAGCCGCCGACTGCGGCGGCGCGGGCGGCGGCGCGGGCGCGGGTGAGAGGTTTGGTCCTCATAGGATGCTCCTAGTTCGGGTGGCGCCGGTGCCGGTGCCGGCGCCTGGTGAGGGATATATCGGAAGGTTCCTTTGTGGTTGGTCAGCGCGTCTTCGGGTCCAGCGGCGGGTCGGCCGCTGCGGCCCTCGCGCCCCAGTGCACTCGGGGCGTCACGGCGGTACGCTTGGGGAGTCGTACACGACTTACTTATAAGACTTATATTAAGTACGCGGGCTCGTGCGGTCAATCTCTTCGAGATAACGGCATGGTCGCGGACCGATAACGACGGACTGGTGGAACGATGGAACGGCCTCGGCAGAAGACCACGCGGGACCTCAAGCTCGGCAACCGGATGCGGCTGCTGCGGACGCTGTACTTCGACGGCCCGCTCACCCGGCGGGACCTGGCCCCCGCCACCGCGCTGAGCACCGCTTCGATCAGCAACGTCACCTCCGAGCTGCTCGCCGACGGCGTACTGCGGGAGGCCGGCAAGCTCGAATCCGACGGCGGCCGCCCCCAGATACTGCTCGAGGTCGATCCCGGCCACGCCCACGTGGTCGGCGTCGACGTAGGCGAGACGCAGGTGCGGGTCGAACTGCTCGACCTCAAGCTCACTGTGAAGGCCAGCGCCCAGTACGCCCTCTCCCCCGGCCGGCACGACCCGGCCACGGTCGTCGAGCACATCGTCTCCGGGGTCCGGGCGGTCCTCGCCGAATCGGACGGCACCCGGTTCCTCGGTGTGGGCGTGGGCATGCCCGGCATCGTCGAGTACGGACCCGAGGGCGTCATACACGCCAAGGCCTTCGGCTGGGACGAGATCCCGCTGGGCCGCATGCTCATGGACCGGCTCGATCCGCTTCCGGTGCACGTCGACAACGGCGCGATGACCATGGGACAGGCCGAGCTGTGGTTCGGCGCCGGCCGCGGGGCGGGCAACGCGGTCATCGCCCTCATCGGTTCGGGCGTGGGCTCGTGCATCGTCGCCGACGGCCGGCTCTACCGGGGCTCGGCCAGCAGCGCGGGCGAGTGGGGGCACACCACCGTCGAGGTCCGCGGCCGGGCCTGCCGGTGCGGCTGCCGGGGCTGCCTGGAGGCCTATGTCGGCGCCGAAGGGATGCTCGAACGCTACCTCGCCGCGGGCGGGGCGGTCGACTTGGCCGAGCTCAGCGAGGAGAGCGCACTTGAGCGGCTGTTGGAGGAGGACGCGCCGGCGGCGCGCGAAGTGATCGACGAGACCGTGGAGTACCTGGGGGCGGGCCTGGCGGACCTGCTCAACCTGTTCAACCCCGAGCTGATCGTCATCGGCGGCTGGGCCGGGCTGATGCTGTCGCGCCGCCGGATGGACCAGATCGTGGCCGCGGCCGGGTCGTACGCGCTGCACCAGCCGTTCCAGACCGCGAGGATCGTGCCCGGCCGGCTCGGTCCCGACGCGGTGGCCAAGGGCGCGGCGACCTTGGTGATCGAGCGCTTCCTCG
Source organism: Glycomyces halotolerans (assembly GCF_054779575.1). Lineage (NCBI taxonomy): Bacteria > Bacillati > Actinomycetota > Actinomycetes > Glycomycetales > Glycomycetaceae > Glycomyces > Glycomyces halotolerans. The sequence goes on along the minus strand of NZ_BAAGXZ010000010.1, from coordinate 103,968 downwards.
GCGGCGACCAACGGACTCTATAGGATATATCCTATAGGGCCACCGTGACTGCCAGGCCACATTGGTCGGTCTGTGGGCGGCCGGCTCAGGCCGAGGCGCGCACGATCAGCTCGGGTTCGAAGATGACCGAGGTCGGCTCCAGCGCCGGGTCGGCGATGCGCTCGGTGAGCAGCCGCACCATCTCGGCGGCCATGTCCTCCAAGGGTTGCCGCACCGTGGTGATCGGCGGGCGGTTCAGCCGCGCCGGGGAGCTGTCGTCGAAGCCGACGACGGCCACGTCCTCGGGCACGCGGCGGCCGTGGTCGTGGAGGCAGTGGATGGCGCCCTGCGCCATCAGGTCGCTGGCCACGAACAGCGCGTCGAGCTCCGAGTGGTCTGCCAGGAGCCTGGTCATGGCCCTCTCGCCGCTGTCGTAGTCGAAGTTGCCCTCCGCCGAGGGCACGAACGCCAGGCCGCGCCGGGCCCACGCCTCGAGATAGCCGGCCTGCCGCTCCTGCGCGGCCGGCACCGCGAGCGGACCGCTGATCGCGGCCGGCCGGCGCCGCCCGAGTCCGGCGAGGTGCTCGGCGGCGAGCCTGCCGCCCTCCCGGTTGGCCAAGTCCACATAGCTCACCGGTGCCGGCTGCGGCGGGCGGGCGAAGCGCACCGCCGGTTTGCCGGCCTCGGCCGCCAGTGCGGGCAACCGGTCGACGGCGTGGGTCGAGATGAGCAGGGCGCCGTCGGCGTTGCCCTGCTTGAGGTAGGAGGCCACCTCGGCCTCATCCTCCTCGCTCTCGGCCAGGATGAGCGCCGGGTAGACGCCGCGCGGCCGCAGGGAGTCGGTGATGCCGGCCATGAGTCGGGCGAAGAAGGGATCGGAGAACACCTGGCTGGCGAAGAGGTTGTCCGCCTCGCCCGCGCCCGAGACGACCACCGCGATGGCGTCGCTGCGCCGGGTGACCAGCGAGCGGGCGGCGCGGTTGGGGACGTAGCCGGTGGCGGCCACGGCCCGGCGCACGGCCTCCTGGATCTCGGGGGCGACGTTGCGGGTCTCGTTGACGACTCGCGAAACCGTGGCCCGGGAGACGCCGGCGAGGCGGGCGACGTCTTCCAAGGTCGGGGTGGGTTGAGCGCTCATGGAGCAGTTATAGCACGTTGGAGAGCGCTCGCCGAAGCCGTTGCGCCGTCATGGAGCGTAGTGCCCCCACCTGCTGCCGACATATCGAAGTTCTTGACATTATCGAAACGTCGGGCTTAATATGGCGGAAATGGGAGAGCGCTCTCCCACCGTTTCACCCTGTCGCTACCCTCACAGGAGCCTGATATGCAGGAAAAACCCCCGACCGCGAGCCCACGGCTCGGACGGCGAGCGGCCCTCGGCGGAGCCGCCGCCGCGGCCCTGGCAGCCGGCGCCGGCATCGGCGTGGGACTGGCCCGCGCCGAACCCGCCCCCGCCGCGGGCGAATGCGGACAGCCGCCGGACCTCCTCCCCCCGACCGACGCCTACAACCCGGACTTCGGTCCCGGAACCCACGTGTTCGACCCCTCGACCCCGGCCGCGGAGATCCAGTCGACCGTCGACGCGATCACCGACCAGATGCGCACCGACCAGTTCGGACGCGGAAGGCACGCCGTGCTGTTCCGCCCCGGCACCTACGAAGCCGACATCGACCTGCGCTTCTACACGCAGGTCGCCGGGCTCGGGCTGCTGCCCGGCGACGTCGTCCTCAACGGACACGTCCGCGTCGAGGCCGACTGGCTGAACCAGGGCGACGACCCGGACTACAAGGGCAACGCCACGCAGAACTTCTGGCGGTCGGTCGAGAACCTCGCCGTCCGCAACCCCAGCGGGCACATCGCCCGCTGGGCGGTCTCCCAAGCCGCCCCGTTCCGGCGCGTCGACCTCGAAACGGTCGAAATGCAGCTGTGGGACGGCTACGAAGGCTGGGCCTCCGGCGGCTTCATCGCCGACTCCCGGATCTCCGGGACCGTCGTCTCCGGCTCCCAGCAGCAGTTCTTCACCCGCAACAGCACCCTCGAAGGAGGCTGGGCCGGTTCGGTGTGGAACATGGTGTTCGTCGGCGTCGACGGCGCCCCGAGCCACCACTTCCCCGACCCCTCGCACACCGTCGTCGACGCCGCGCCGGTCCTCCGCGAGAAGCCGTTCCTCTACGTCGCCGACGACGGCGAATACCGCGTCTTCAAACCAGCGGTGCGCCGAGGCGTCAGCGGCACCAGCTGGGCCGGCGGCGAACCCGAGGGCGTCTCGATCTCCCTGGCGGAGTTCTACGTCGTCGTCCCGGGCACCGACGCCGCGACCGTCAACACGGCGCTCGAGCAGGGCCGCCACCTGCTGTTCGCGCCCGGGGTCTACGAGTTCGACCAGACGCTGAACGTCACCGCCCCCGGCACCGTCGTGCTCGGCCTGGGACTGGCGACGATCATCCCCACCGCCGGGCAGACGGCCATCACCGTCGCCGACGTCGACGGCGTCGTCCTGGCCGGGCTGCTCATCGACGCCGGCGAGACCGAATCCGAAGTCCTCGTCCAGATCGGGCCGCCCGGCTCCTCGGCCGACCACTCCGCGGACCCGACCTCCGTCCACGACCTCTTCGCCCGCATCGGCGGCGCCCACCCGGGCAAGGCCGCCGTCAGCCTCGAGATCAACAGCCGAGGCGTCATCGCCGACCACCTGTGGCTCTGGCGCGGCGACCACGGCGACGGCATCGGCTGGGACGTCAACACCGCCGCCAACGGACTCATCGTCTCGGGCGACGACGTCACCGCCTACGGCCTGTTCGCCGAGCACTACCAGGAACACCAGGTCATCTGGGCCGGCGAGCGCGGCAGAACCTACTTCTTCCAGAACGAGATGCCCTACGACCCGCCGGACAACGCCGCCTGGCGCGACGGCCAGGCCGCCGGCTGGGCGTCCTACAAGGTCGACGACGGCGTCGCCGAGCACGCCGCCTGGGGCGTGGGCGGCTACTGCTTCTTCAACGCCAATCCCGGCGTGGTCGCCGACCGCGTCTTCGAAGCCCCGCGACGCGACGGCGTCCGCTTCACCAGCCTCGTCGCCGTCTCCCTGGGCGGCGTCGGCACCATCCGCAACGTCATCAACGACACCGGCGACCAAGTCGACGAGTCCACTTTCACCAGTTACGTCGTGAGCTACCCGTGACCTCCCGGACCACACCGATACAGGAGCAACCGATGCGATCACCGCTCTCACTCACGGCCCGTCGGGCCGCCGTGCTCGCCCTCGCGGCGATCACCGCGGCCTCGGCCTGGGCCTTCGCCGTCACCGGCGCCAACGCGCAGACCGAGGACGTGGCCCTGCTCTCCCAGGACCGGCCCGCCACCGCCTCCTCGGTCGAGAACCCCGACGACACGCCCGCCTCGGCCGCCTTCGACGGCGATGCGGGCACCCGCTGGTCCAGCGAGTTCAGCGATCCCCAGTGGATCCAGGTCGACCTCGGCGACGTGTTCGACCTCAAGCGGGTCGAACTGGTCTGGGAGGCCGCCTACGCGTCCGCCTACCAGATCCAGGTCTCGACCGACGGCAGTGCTTGGACCACCGCCTACAGCACCGACAGCGGCCAAGGCGGATCCGAGACGATCGAGATCGACGTGCCCGGCCGCTACGTCCGCATGACGGGCCTGGAGCGCGCCACCGGTTACGGCTACTCGCTGTGGAGCTTCGAGGTCTACGGCTGCACCGCCGACAGCGGCGGCGCCGGCGAGGCGGCCGCCGTCGAAGTCACCGGCGGCAGCGGGAACTGGCAGCTGACGGTGGACGGCGAGCCGTTCACCGTCAAGGGCCTCACGTGGGGACCCTCCACCGCCGAGGCAGAGCGGTGGATGCCCGAACTGGTCGACATGGGCGTCAACACGCTCCGCACCTGGGGCACCGACGCCTCCACCGAGCCGCTGCTCGACAGTGCGGCCGCCCACGGCGTCAAGGTCATGCTCGGCTTCTGGCTGCTGCCCGGCGGCGGGCCCGGCTCGGGCGGCTGCATCGACTACACGACCGACCAGTCGTACAAGGACGACACGCTCGCCGACATCGTCGGCTGGGTCGAGACCTACCGCGACCACCCGGGCGTGCTGATGTGGAACGTCGGCAACGAGTCCGTGCTCGGGCTCGGCAACTGCTACGACGGCGCCGAGCTCGAAGCGCAACGAGGGGCCTACACCGCCTTCGTCAACGACGTCGCCGTGGCGATCCACGGGGTCGACGACCAGCACCCGGTCACCTCGACCGACGCCTGGACCGGCGCCTGGCCGTACTACGAGGCGAACGCCCCCGATCTGGATCTTTTGTCGGTCAACGCCTACGGCGACGTCTGCGGCGTGCGGCAGGACTGGATCGACGGCGGCTACGACCGGCCGTACATCATCACCGAGACCGGCCCGATCGGCGAGTGGGAGGTCCCCGACGACGCCAACGGCGTCCCCGACGAACCCGGTGACGTAGAGAAGGCCCGGGCCTACCTCGACGCCTGGGACTGCATCACCGGCCACGAAGGCGTGGCCTTGGGCGCGACCATGTTCCACTTCGGCACCGAAGGCGACTTCGGCGGCGTGTGGTTCAACCTCATCCCCGGCGGCAACCGCCGCCTGGCCTACGACGCGGTCGTCGAAGCCTACGGCGGCACCCCGCGGTCCAACACCGCCCCGGTCATCTCGTCGATGGACCTCGGCCTCGACGGACCGGTGGTCGGCGGTGAGGACTTCACGGTCTCGATGGACGTGACCGACCCCGACGGGGACTCGATCGAGTTCATCCCGATGGTCAACAGCGCCTATATCAACGACTCGTGGGACATGCTGCTGGCCGACTACACCGTGAACGCCGACGGCACCATCACCGTCACCGCGCCCGAGATCCTCGGCGTGTGGAAGCTGTACGTCTGGGCCGAGGACGGCCAGGGCAACGTCGGCGTCGAAAGCCGCTCGTTCGAGGTGACCCTGCCACAGGTCGAGGGCGAGAACCTCGCCGCCGGGAGCCCCACCACGGCCTCGACCTTCCAGGAATGGGGCGGACACGCCCCCGGCCGGGCCACCGACGGCGACCTGTCCACCCGCTGGGCCAGCGAATGGTCGGACCCGCAGTGGCTCCAGGTCGACCTCGGCCAGACCACCGACTTCGACACGGTCCAGCTGGTCTGGGAATCCGCCTACGCCACCGGCTACAAGATCCAGGTCTCGACCGACGGCAGTGCTTGGACCACCGTCCACGAGGTCGCCGACGGCGACGGCGGCGCCGACACCCTCGCCATCAACGGCACCGGACGCTACGTGCGGGTGCTGTGCGAGCAGCGCGCGACCGAATGGGGCTACTCGCTCTACGAGTTCGGCGTATACGCGTGACCGATCCGAACCGGGCGGCCCGCCGGCACCGACGCACGGCTAACAGGCCCCGCCGAGCCGGCGGTCCGCCCTCAACTGAGAGGAGTCAATCATGAGACGGAGTATCGCCGCGGTCGCCACAGCCGCGGTCGCGGCGGCGACGCTGGCCTGGTCCCCGGCGGCCTCGGCCCAGGACGAGGTGACCCACCACGAGTTCCAGGCCAACTGCACGATCAGCCACACCGCGAACGACGACCCGATCGTCTACCCCGGGCGGTCGGGGGCCTCGCACCACCACACGTTCCTCGGCAACACCGGGACCGACGCGCACTCGACCGCGGAGTCGCTGCGGGAGGGCGACACCTCCTGCCTAGTGCCGGCCGACCGCTCGGCCTACTGGTTCCCGACGCTGTTCAACGGCGACGAGGCGGCCCTGTCGACGTGGCACCAGGTCGTCTACTACAAATCCGGGGTGGAGGACTACACCTCGGTGCGGCCGTTCCCGCCCGGGCTCCGGTTCGTCACCGGTGACCCGGGGGCCACCGCCGAGGAGTTCGCGAACGCGCCAGGCGCGGTCGAGGGCTTCGAGTGCGGGGAGAGCTTCCACAACTACACCTTCCCGGACCACTGCCCCGACTACTCGTGGCTCAACGTCCGGTACCAGGCGCCGAGCTGCTGGGACGGGGTGAACCTCGACTCGCCGGACCACAAGAGCCACATGGCCTACCCGGTCGACGGCGCATGCCCCGGCTCGCACCCGGTCCCGGTGCCGATGCTCGAGTTCAAGATCCACTTCCCGGTCAACGGCGACATGTCGCGGGTGCGCCTCGCCAGCGGGGCGGCCTCGTCGTGGCACTACGACTTCTTCAACGCCTGGGAGCCCGAGACGCTCGAGGCGTTGGTCGTCCACTGCATCAACGGCGGGCTCCAGTGCGATTCAAGGGGCTACGACCTGTACAAACCGCACCGCGGCGCGGTGCTCGACGAGAACTACGAACTCATCCGGTCCTGATCGGGGACCCGTTCCGCGCCGGCCGCTCATCGCAAGCGGCCGGCGCGGGCCCGGTTCAGCGGCCGATGCGGCTGGGGCCGAAGGCGACGTCGTCGTACCAGATCGTGTCGGAGTCCGAGCCGTAGCTCTCCCAGCCGAGGCGCAGGTAGGTGAGCGACGGGCTCCAGCCGGACCGCGACAGCCACTGGCCGTCGACGTTGTGCGTCGGCTCACCGTCGACGACGGCCTTCGACGAGCGTCCCGTCGAGCCGGGTGCTCAGCTCACCGCCGGAGATCTGGAACTCCACGCAGGTCCACACGCGGTGACCTCCTCCGGCCCGTGCGCGCCGTCGCGACGACACGGACCCGACGACGCCGCCCGTGAACCGAGTCGTACTCCGGAAGGAGGAGACCCGCCGGGTGAATCGTCCGCACGGCGGACGTGGAGGCCGGCCGGCCACTTTAGGGTGAAGGCATGCTTGAAATCGAAGAACTCCGGAAGCGGTTCGGCGACACCGTTGCCCTCGACGGAGTGTCGCTGACCGCCCGCCCCGGCGAAGTGGTCGGCTTCGTCGGCGCCAACGGCTCCGGCAAGACCACCACCATGCGCATCGCCATGGGCGTGCTCTCCTCCGACGCCGGATCCGTCCGCTGGAACGGAGCCGAACTGGTCCCCGGCAAGTCGATCCGCGTCGGCTACATGCCCGAGGAGCGCGGCCTCTACCCCAAGATGAAGGTCGGCGAACAGGTGGCCTACTTCGGCGAACTGCACGGCATGAGCCGCGCCGAAGCCAGACGCGCCACCGCCGACCTGCTCGAGCAGCTCGACCTCACCGAACGGGCCGGCGACAACGTCCAAGACCTCTCGCTCGGCAACCAGCAGCGCGTGCAGCTGGCCGTGTCCCTCGTCCACGACCCCGAACTGCTCATCCTCGACGAACCGTTCTCAGGCCTCGACCCGATCGCCGTCGACGTCATGGGCACCGCCCTCAAAGAGCGCGCCGCCGGCGGCGTGCCGGTGGTGTTCTCCAGCCACCAGCTCGATCTCATCGAGCGCCTCTGCGACTCGGTCGCCATCATCTCCGCCGGCAAGATCATCGCCTCGGGCACCGTCGCCGAACTCAAGGAACGCGAGACCCGCCGCCTGCGCGTCCGCGTCGACACCGCCGCGGACCTGACCGACACGCTGCCCGGATCGGTCACCCGCGACGGCGACGACTACCTCATCGAGGACGCCGACGACCAGGCCGTGCTCCAAGCCGCCATGGGCGCCGGCCGCGTCGCGCACTTCGCCTACGACCAGCCCACCATCACCGAGATCTTCCGAGAGGCGGTCGCCCGATGAGCGCCCAGAGCACCGAGACGTCCAACCTGCGCGGCCTGTGGCTCGTGGCCTCCCGCGAGATCCGCGTCCGAGGCCTGTCCAAGGCCAACCTCGTCAGCCTCGCCGTCACCGTCATCGTCGTCGGCGTGCTCGCCGCCCTGCCCTCACTGCTCGGCGGCGACGACGCCTCGCAGGTCGGCCTGGCCGGCCCCAACGCGACCGCCGTCGAAGCGCAACTCCAGGCCGGCGGAGCCGACGTCGAGACGACCGTCTACGACTCGCCCGAAGCAGCGCGGGCCGCCGTCGAAGACGGCGAGGTCGAGGCCGCGGTCGCCGACGGCACCCTCTACACCTCCGGCCAGATCGACGCCCAGCTCGGCGCGATCCTCAACTCGGCCTGGCAGAGCGCGGCGATCGAAGCGAACCTCGCCGACGCCGGACTCGACACCGAGACGATCCGCCAGGCCCTGGCCGTCGAACCGCTCCAAGAGGTCTCGGTCTCCGAAGACGGCGTCGGCAGCCCCCTCGACTACTTCACCGGCCTCATCATCTCCATCGTCATGTTCTTCATGCTCATGATGCCGGTGCAGTACATCGCGATGGGCGTGGTCGAGGAGAAGTCCAGCCGCATCGTCGAGATCCTGCTGACCAGTCTCAAACCCTGGCAGCTCCTCGGCGGCAAGGTCATCGGCCTCGGGGCGGTGGCCCTGGTCAACCTCGTCGCCATCATCGCCACCGGCCTCGGCGTCGCGGCCGCGACCGGGCTCCTGCCGGACCTGCCCGAGGGCACCGCCACCGCAGCGCTGTCCACCCTCGGCTGGTGGCTGCTGGCGTTCGCGCTCTACGGCACGCTCGCCGGCGGCATCGGCTCCCTGGTCTCACGCCAAGAAGAGGCCGGATCGGTGCTCGCGCCGCTCACCACCGCGCTGACGATCGCCTACGTCGGCTCCATCTTCCTGCTCAACGCGCCCGACAGCACGCTCGGCCGGGTCCTGTCGATCGTGCCGCCGTTCTCGGCGATCGCGATGCCCACCAGGATGGCGATCGCCGAAGTCCCGTTCTGGGAAGTGGCCCTGGCGATCGGGCTGCTGGCCGTCTCGGCCGTCGGCGCGCTGGCGCTGGGCGCGCTGCTGTACAAGCGCAGCGTCCTGCACACCGGCTCGCGGCTGAAGTTCACCGAGGCGCTGCGCCGCGCCGCCTGAACCGGACACGCGAACGGCCCGGCTCCCGCGGGAGCCGGGCCGTCGCCGTCACGGAGCCCTACTCGGCCAGGAAGAAGAAGTAGCCGAGGAAGACCAGCATGAGGCCGTAGGTGATCGGGTGGACCTCCCTCCAGCGGCCCCTGGCGATCATCGTGACCGGGAAGAACAGCAGGCCCAGGGCGATGCCGTTCGCGATGGAGTAGGTCAGCGGCATGGCGATGACGGTGATGAACGCCGGGATGGCGTACTCGAGCCTGCCCCACTCGATCCCGCCGAGCTGCCTGGCCATGAGGACGCCGACGACGATCAGCGCCGGAGCGGTGACCTCGCTGTATCCGGCGACGAGCGTGAACACCGGGAAGGCGATGAGCGAGACGAGGAACCAGAAGGCGGTGGTGACCGACGCCAGGCCGGTGCGCCCGCCGACCGACACGCCCGCGGTGGACTCGATGTAGGAGGTCGTGGTGGAGGTGCCGAGGATCGCGCCGCCCATGGTGGCGGCGGAGTCGGCGGCGAGCGCGCGTCCGGCGCGCGGCAGCTTGCCGTCCTTGAGCAGGTCGGCCTGGCCGGCCACGGCGAACAGCGTGCCGGCGGTGTCGAAGAAGTCGACGAACAGCATCGTCAGGATGACGATGATCATCTGGGCGGTGAAGGCGTCCTCGATGCCGGTGAAGGCGGCGCCGAACGCGTCGAGGTTCGGCGAGGTCTCGGACGAGAAGTCCAGCGGGATGTGGCCGGTGACGACGCCGAGCACGAGGGTGGCGAGCATGCCGTAGAGCACCCCGCCCCTCCAGCCGATGACCATGAACACCGCTGTGGCGACCAGGCCGAACAGCGTCAGCAGGACCGGCGCGGAGGTGAAGTCGCCGAGGGCCACGAAGGTCGCCTCGTCGGCGGCGACGATGCCGCCGCCCCTGAGGCCGATGAAGGCGATGAACAGGCCGATGCCGGCGCCGGTCGCTAGTTTCAGCTGCGCCGGAATGGAGTTGACGATCATCTCGCGCAACCCGGTGACGGCGAGGATGAAGAAGATGACACCGGAGGCCAGCGTCCCGGTCAGGGCTGTCTGCCATGGGATTCCCATGCCGAGGACGACGCTGAACGCGAAGAAGGCGTTGAGTCCCATGCCGGGGGCGAGCGCGATCGGGTATCGGGCCCACAGGCCCATGATGAGGCAGCCGAGCGCGGAGGCGAGGGCGGTGGCGGTGAAGATCGCGCCGGGGTCCGGCGCGGTCCCGGCGGCGAACGCGGCGAAGGGGTCGCCGTCGCCGAGCGCCGCTCCGAGGTCGAAGCTGAGGATGCCGGGGTTGACGGCGAGGATGTAGGCCATCGCCAGGAAGGTGGTGGTGCCGGCGAGGAGTTCGCGTTTCCATGTGGTGCGGTTCTCGCTGAGCCGGAAGTATCGGTCGATCGCGCTCGTGGGCGGGCGCGTTTGTTCGTCAGTCGCCATGGGCGGGCATCTCCTGAGAAACGATGCGTGGATGCCGGGCAGCGGGCACCTCGGGGACACGGAAGCGGGTCCTTCGCAGAACCCGCGGGTAATGTACCGCGCCGGCAACGCCATGGCCAGATGTAAGTGAGGGCCGGGTGTTAAGTGAGGGAAGTGCGACGCCCCGGAGCCAAGGGGGACGGCTCCGGGGCGTCGTGGGTCGAGCCCCGGGTGGCAGGATTCCTGGGGCCCGACAAGGACCGCACCGTCAAGCAGCGGGCGGTAGTCCTGGGGAAGTCTTCCCTATGACAGTTGCTAAACGCTGGACCGTTGCCGACGGTTGCATAACGTTTGGATAACGGTCATGGGGATGCGCGTTCCTACCAGTTCTCGGCGGCGCGGCGGCGACGCATCATGAAGAACAGCGCGCCACCGGCGGCGGCCAGCGCGGCGGCCGAGACGAGCGCCACGGTCAGCGGGGCGCCGGTCTGGCTGAGCGCGTCGTCGCTCGAGGCCGGAGAGGTCGAGGCTTCACCGGGGCTGGTCTCTTCCGCACCGGGGGAAGTGGGCTCTTCGCCAGGGCTGGTCTCGCCGTCACCCGGAGGAGTGGTCTCGCCGTCGCCGGGGGGCGTGGTCTCGCCGTCGGGCGGCGGGGTGAAGCCGGCCGGGCAGGCGTGAGTCAGGTTGAACTGCGTCCTGGACGTGCCCTCGACCACGGCGCTCGCGCCCGTCAGCGTCCAGCCTTCAGGCGTGATGATGTACGCCTTGCTGGTCCCGTTGCCGGTGTCGATACCGCCGTCGGCGTCGGTCGTATAGGTCTGCGAGTCTCCATTGAGGTCGTCGAACTGAGCGGTGACCGACTTGAACTCGCCGTCGTTGCCCGGAAGGACGAAGACCCAGCCGTCTTCGCCGTCGAGCGGTTCGCCGCCCGGCACCTGGTCGCAGGACAGGTCCGTGTGCCCGCTGGCGGTGGTCGGAACATTGCCGGGGTTGATGTTGATCTCCGACTCTTCGGCTTGCGCCGGAGCGGCAAGGATCAGGGCTCCCGCAAGGCCGACCGTGCCTGCCGCGGCCAATGCCCCGAGTCCTTTGAAGGGCTGCTTGAATTCCACTTAATTGCTCTCCGTGTTCGAAAGAGGTTGCGAATCGAATGTGCCGGATTCGAACTAGGCACAACCTGAACGCGCGCGAGACTCATGAGGTTGCATTGCAGTTCCGTAACGGATCCCGGAGCGACCGAATCCCGGCGCGCCCGGCGCCGGCGGCGGGTCCCGGGAGTGAAATCCTGGTCGCATGCCGGAAGACTTGCAACTGACCTACGACGGCGCGCCCAGCGCCTGGCATGAGGGCCTGCCCGTCGGCAACGGCCGCATCGGCGCGATGATCGGCGGTGGTCGCATCACCCTCAACGAGGACGGGTTCTGGTCCGGCACTGGTGATTGGACCGTGCCCGAAGGCGTCGAAGGGGTTGCCGCCGAGGCGGCCGAGCTGGTCCGGCGCGGCGAGTTCGTCGCCGCCGACCGGCTGCTGACGCGTCTCCAAGGCTCGGACGCGCAGGCGTACCAGCCCGCCGGCCGCCTCAAGGTCGGCCATGCCGACGGCGACGCGGACGAGCGCCGCGAATTGGACCTGCGCGATGGCGTGGCCACCGTCGTGAAGGGACGCGTACGCCAGGAGTCGTTCGTCTCCGAGCGGTTCCAGGTCCTGGCCCTCCGCTGGACGGCCGACGAGCCGTTCGATCTCACCGTCGAATTCGAGTGGCCGCATCGGGCCGGCTCGTCGGTCGCGGACTTCGACGAGTTCTCCTTCACCGGATTCGGGCCCAGCGACATCCGGCCGAACGAGGCCCCCGACTACGAGTACGCCCCAGGCACTCTCGGGATCGCGTTGCAGTCGCAGCTGCGCTGCGACGGCGAAGCGGCGGCGACCGGTTCGGGCGGACACCGCTTCACCGGTTGCCGCGAGGTGACGATGTTCCTGGCGCTGCGGAGCTCGACCGACCCGGACGGCGCGTTCGGCGAGGTGCAGCGGGAGTCGCGCCTGGCGGCCGCCAACGGCTGGAAGACCCTCCATGAAGACCACGTCGCCACGCACCGGAAGATCATGGACCGGGTGCGACTGCGCCTGGGCGGCGACGCGCCGCAGGCCCCTGTGGACGAACGGCTGCGGAGGCGCGCCGCCGGCGGCGCCGACGAGGGCCTCGCGGTGCTGGCGTTCCAGTTCGGCCGCTACCTCCTGGCCGGCTCCTCCCGGCCGGGCACGGAGGCGGCGAACCTGCAGGGCGTCTGGAACGACGAGGTCACGCCCCCTTGGAACTGCGACTACACGACCAATATCAACGTCGAGATGAACTACTGGCCCGCCGAGACATGCGGTCTTCCGGAGTTCCATGAGCCGCTGTTCGGCCTCGTCGACGATCTGGCAGGCAACGGTGCCGCGACCGCCCGGCGGCTCTACGACGCGGGCGGCTGGTGCTGCCACCACAACACCGACCGGTGGCGGATCACCACCCCGGTCACCGGCAAGTCGAGCTGGGCGGCCTGGCCGATGGCCGGCCTGTGGCTGTGCATGCACCTCGCCGAGCACTGGCGCTTCACCCGCGACGAGGAGTTCCTGGCCGACCGCCTGCCGGTCGTGCTCGGTGCGGCGCGGTTCGCGCTGGACCGGTTGAGCGAGGGCTCGGACGGCACGCTGGTGACCAATCCCGCCACGAGCCCGGAGAACGAGTTCGCTACTCCGGAGGGGACCGCGGCGGTCGACGAGAGCACCGCGATCGACGCGGCGCTGGTGCGCGAGCTGTTCGAGTTCGTGCTGGAGGCCGCCGACGTGGTCGCCGAGACCGTCCACGGCGAGGACCTGGCGGTCGTGAAGGCGGTCAAGGAGGCGTTGCCTCGCCTGGCGGGGCCGAAGGTCGGCGCCGACGGGCGCCTCTTGGAATGGGCCGCCGAACGCGAGGAGACCGAGGTTCACCACCGGCATGTCTCACATCTGTACGGGCTCTTCCCCGGTGCGTCGTTCGCCGACTCCCCCGAACTGCTCGAGGCCGCGCGCCGCAGCCTCGAAGCGCGGGGCGACGCCGGCACGGGCTGGTCGCTGGCGTGGAAGACCGCCCTGTGGGCGCGCCTGGGCGAGGGCGATCGCGCGCACCGGCTGCTGGGCGAGTTCCTGACTCCGGTCGGATTCCGCCGATCGGAGGCCGAGTACGCCGACGGCGGCGTCTACGACTCGCTGCTGTGCGCGCATCCGCCGTTCCAGATCGACGGGAACTTCGGCACCACGGCCGCGATCGCCGAGATGCTGGTGCAGTCGCACCGGATGAAGGATGGCGTCCCGCTGATCGAGCTGCTGCCGGCGCTGCCGAGCGCGTGGCCCGACGGTGAGGTCGCCGGGCTTCGCGCCAGGGGCGGTGTCACGGTGAACCGACTGGTGTGGGGCGGCGGCCGGATCGCGGACCTGGAGTTGGCCTCGAGCACCGACACCACCGTGTGGGTCCACTCCGACTACTCCTCCGGCAAGGTTCGGCTCCGCGCGGGCGAGCCGTGGACGCCGAAGATCGGCGGATGACGCGGGCCGGCCGGGACCCCCGGTGGGGATCCCGGCCTTTGGTATGAAGGTGCGCTCTCGTTTCAGCGGTCGAACGCCGCCGCGGTGAGCGAGACCGTGACACCGCGGCGCCTCCGATCGAGCCGGCCCCGAGCATTCACATCGGCCAGGAATGCGGAGCCGGGGCGTACCCGAACGTGAGCGGCGGTGATCGCGTCGCCGCGTTCCGCCTCGTGAGCGGACCATGCGGCGACACAGCGGTCTTCCCGCTTGGAGAAGTCACGACTGTCCACATCGGCCGCCTTTGGGTGCGGACGGCCGACGGCGGTCGCTCGCGGTCGATGCCCGACCGCCTTTACTCCGTGGGCCGAACCCGTTCCGGAAACGCCTTCGCCGACCGGTTCGAGTGCCGTGCCGTGGAACTCCTCGCCGTACCTCGCGGACGGCAGTGACCGCTCACCGGCTGCGGCCGTGGCCAGAGTCGGCCGATCCGGTGTAGACGCCGCGGCCGTACCGCCCGGCATCTGGGCCGCCGCAGCGGCCGAGACGACGGTGAGTTCCTTGTCTCGCATGGCTTCCTCAATCCCGCCTTCGACTTCGTTCCGTGCCGGGCTCGCCCCGTCGACTCAGTAGTCGTCGTGCTCGTAACTCTTGGACGGCAAGTGCTCGCCCTCGCTGACCTGGTCGGCGTTGACCAGGTCGGACCGGCCGATGTCGGACCTGACGTTCCGGGCCGAGGCCGGGACGGCGCCGAGGGCAGTGACACCTGCTGCCGCGGCTGCGACGGTGAGTACCTTGCGCATGATGCGTTACTTATCCTTCTGGGTTGCGCGCCCGAGACTTCGGGCGCTCTTCACTGGAATGGGCCGGACTTCTCGAGAAGACGGCCTGGATGAGCCTGGCCGCGCGCCGGCGCGCCGGACACCACCGAGGAAGCGACCTCGTGCACTGGTACCGGTGGGATCGAAACGCACTGCGGCCCAGTGCGGGCTCGTCGCTCCGCGCCGACGCGCGGAGGCACTAGTCCGGGGCGACGGACTGCTCGGCGGCGCGGTCCAAAGGACGCCCCAGTTCCCCGATCACGGTGCGGGCGAGCGACACCTGCTCACCAGCCGCGATCGAGGAGACGTCGACGGCGGAGTGACCGCCGTCCACACTGACACCGGCGGTTGACGAGCCAGCGGCTCCACCGGGGATGACGCTCAGGTCGGGCAGGTTCGGGCCGGGCCCGGACCTCGTCGGCTCGGCGCCCCGCGTCGGGAGCCGCCGGGCCTCGTCTTCGGCCGTGTCCATCGCCCGCTGGCCGACTTCGGCCGCGGAGCACTCGAGGTCGGCGGCCGACCGGTCGTTGGACGCTCGCGAGAGCGCCGCCGCCACCTCGGTGGAGTCGGTCGCCGGCTGGAGGGTGGTGAGCGGCTGTCCTCGGCCGTCGGCGGGGACGCTCCCGGGCGGCATCCCATCGCTCGTCGTCCCGAGGCCATCGGTCACCAATCGCGCCAACACGTCGACCTGGTCGGTCACGGGCGCGACAGTCGAGTAGACACCGGACACCGCGTCGGCCGGATCGCCGGCCGCAGGGGCCGTCTCGTCGACCAGGGTTCCCAACAGCGATGTCACCACTCCAGCGGCACTGTCTCCGACAGACATGCCGTTGGCAAGGCCAGACGACGCATCGCCCCGCAGCCCTGTGCGCGCGGCGTCCGCCGGCTCCGCCATCAGCGATCCCACCGGTGCGGTCAGGCCCGACACCAGCCCCGGCCCCGACCGCTCGTCCGCCGGCGTCCCAAGTCCCTGCTGGCTTTGCGGGACCAGCCGCGCGGCCAGGCGCGACACGTCGGATACCTCTGCGGAGAGCGGATCGGTGACCGCGGCGAGGCCGTTCGCCCCGGTGTTCTCATCCGATGCCCAAGCGGCGGTCGCCGCGCCGAAGGCCCCCAGCAAGAGAAAGCCGAAGAACCCGAGCGCGGCGGCGAGGAGGAGGCGGGACACGCCGAGCCGGCGGGCGATGCCGCCGACCTGCATGATGCTTCCCATCGTCTCCCCTGCCGTTCTGAACCTGAGCGCGAGCACTTGACGCTCGCACCTAGAAGAACGAACCGATCTCAACGGCGGATACGGGGTGATCGAGATTTTCTGGCCCGAAATCGGTCGATGAGGACTCACAAATCGCTCCGAGCCCCACCGGCCCTGGGTTAACAGACTCTTTACACGGCATCAATGCGCGAGAAATTGCCCATTGGGAGCGTGGCTGAAAAGACTTACGGCTCCGCATGCTCCCGTGACGGAACGCCAGCAACTGGCGTCGCCGTGGCCGAACAGCGAAAGCAACAGAAGGGCTCCTACCTGATGGCAATCAAGGCCGAATACATCTGGCTCGACGGCACCGAGCCGACCGCCAAGCTGCGTTCCAAGACCAAGGTCCTCACCGACGGCGCGGAGCCGCCGCTCTGGGGCTTCGACGGCTCGTCGACGAACCAGGCCGAGGGCAACTCCTCCGACTGCGTGCTGCGACCGGTCAAGACCGTCCCCGACCCCATCCGCGGCGGCGACCACCTGCTGGTCCTCTGCGAGGTGCTCGACACCGACTTCACCCCGCACCCGACCAACACCCGCGCCGACGCCGCCGAGATCGCCGAGAAGTACGGCGCCCAGGAGTCCCTGTTCGGCCTTGAGCAGGAGTACACCTTCATGATCGGCTCCCGCCCGCTCGGCTTCCCCGAAGGCGGCTACCCGGCCCCGCAGGGCGGCTACTACTGCGGCGTCGGCGCCGACGAGATCTTCGGCCGCGAGATCGTCGAGAAGCACCTGGACAACTGCCTCGCCGCGGGCCTGCCGATCTCCGGCATCAACGCCGAGGTCATGCCCGGCCAATGGGAGTTCCAGGTCGGCCCCGCCGGGCCCCTCGAAGTCTCCGACGCGCTGTGGCTGGCGCGCTGGCTGCTCTACCGCACCGCCGAGGAGTTCGGCGTCTCGGCCACGATCGAGCCCAAGCCCGCCAAGGGCGACTGGAACGGCGCCGGGTGCCACACCAACTTCTCCACCAAGGCCATGCGCGAGGACTACGAGCCGATCATCGCCGCCTGTGAGGCGCTCGGCACCAAGACCGACGAGCACATCGCCGGCTACGGCCACGGGATCGACGAGCGTCTGACCGGCCAGCACGAGACGGCCCACTACACCCAGTTCTCCTACGGCGTCTCCGACCGCGGCGCCTCGATCCGCATCCCCTGGCAGGTCGAGAAGGACAAGAAGGGCTACCTCGAGGACCGGCGCCCCAACGCCAACTGCGACCCCTACGTCGTCACCAAACTCATGGTCGACACCGTCTGCAGCGCCCTCGAAAAGAAGGGCCTCGTCTAGAGCCCGTCCCAACGTTCCCTTGGGGAGCCTCAGCCAGATGGCGGGCGGGGCGCCGCGAAGCGGCGTCCCGCCCTTTTCGGATCCGTCCCCACTGGGCCGTCGCTCTCAGGAGCGCTCGCGGTGAAGCTTGCGCCGCACCTTGCCGGCGAGCCTCCGCGTCAGCCCGGCAAGCGTCGCCCGCCTCGCCGCCTGCTCCCATTTCGCGGCGCGCTTCTCCCAACGGATCGCCGCGTTCTCCCACGAGATCGAACGGTTGCGAGCGTTGTAAGCGTTCTGCTCCCAGTGCTTCGCCCGCTGCTCCATCGCGTCGCGGGCCCGCTGCAGCCGCGCGACCTCGGCCTTGAGCCGCTGATTGTCCTTCTCCAGGCGCGCGGGCGAAGCGGCCGAAGCCGAGGGAACCTGCGAACCGGTATTGCCGGCCGCGAACCAGTCCTCACCGTCGGCCCACCAGACTCCCCAGACCTCGCTGATGTGGTCGAGACGGCTCCGGGCGCCGTGGTCTTCCAGCCGCGCCGCCCGCGAGACCGCGGCCGTGCGCTCGAGAACTGCGTGCGAGTGCGGGTCGGTGGGGTCGAACACGAAGACGACCGCGCCCACGCGCTTGCGGTCCATGAGTCCGATGACGCCGGCGAGTGTCCCCCCGCCGATCTCAGCGCCGCTGGTGACGGTGAGGCGATAGGGAATCGGCGCCGCGTGATGCTTCACGCCCTCAGCGAACTCCACTCTCGGGTCGGCTGAGAAGTACTGCCGCATGAGTTTCAGATCGAGTTGGGGGTCGTCCAAAAGAGCGACACGGTCGTCGCTGATTCCACTCCAGGGTCCTTCGAGGACCACCTTGACGTCATTGAGGCTTCCGGTGAACAGAGCGTTCGCCATTGCCGCAACGGACTCGAAGGAAGCGGCGGCGTCGATGCGTATGACGACCTCGACCAGCGGGACCGCGGGGAGCACGCCCGACATGGCGCGGTGCTCGCGCAGGACCGGTACGAAATTGCGGAAGTACGGGCCGCGGTATCGTTTCCCCTCCTGGTTGCGCAGCACCATCGACGAAGGGCCCAGATGCCATGCGGACGCGCCGGAATCGGGTATGAACACGGCGCCGTGCTGGGCCATCCGGAACGCGAACTCGGTGTCTTCCCCGAGAGGGATCTGGGGACTGATTCCACCGGCGTCGTCGTACAGGGACCGCGAGAACGAAATCGAGGCCCCGTTCGCCACGCTGTACGCGCGCGCGTCGAGCTCGCGCAACCCGTCCGAATCGTGAATCCGCTGCTTCGTCCACGAGGCGGTGAACTCGGCCCCCTCGAAAACAGCCGGGATGCGGTCCGCGCGGACCGCATCGACGACATCGGCGCTGCTCAGGGAGTGGAAGTCAGGCCCGGAGACGAATTCGACGGTGCCGAGCACTACCGCGTAGTCGACCTCATGGTGCCACCGCGCGTGGGCGGCGACGTGGTCGGCGTTCACTATGACATCCGAGTCCAGGCGCAGTACGATCTCCCCGCTGGCCTCGGCCATACCGCGCCGCAGCGCATGGGGGATGCCCCAGGCACCGTCCGACGTCCGGACGACGGCGGCCCGCTTCGGGCAGACCGACGGCAGCTCGATCGGTGTCAAACTGCCGTCGTCGACCACGATCACCTCCATCAGGTCGGACGGATACGACTGTTCCGACAGCGATCCGAGCAGGAGATCCAGTTCTCGCTGACTGTCGTGGGCGGGGATGACGACGGACACCGTCTTGTTCGGCCGCCACTCCGAATCCAGCTCGGGGACCTTGATGCTGGAGTAATCGTTCCTGAACACGGGCATGATTCCACCTCTCCGAATGCGGCCGGTCTAGTAGCCTGAGATTCTCTCCGTGACCGCGAAGAACGGGCCGAGCTGGTCGTTGAGCACCATGTGGGCGAGGTTGGTCCCGTGCCACTGGTGCTGAGCCGACTGCAGGAAATGCGAGATCTCTATCTCCCAGGTGTGGCCGCGGTCGTGCCGGTTCAGCAGGTACCCCATGCCATGGGTTCGGTAGACCGTCGCGCGCGCCGCCTCCAGCGCCTGCATCAGGCCCCGGTCGGCGCCGGTCGAGACCGCCGGATAGCCCCCGATGTCGAGGAAGAGGTCGTGAGTGAGCGTGAGCGTCCCGCCCGACAGAGAGGAGCCGTAGCGCTCGCCGCCGCCGGCCGGCCGGAACACGGTGACGTCGAGCGGCCCGAGGTAGACGAACTCGGCGAACGCGCCTACGATGTCCGCCTTCGAATACCGCATGGCCCTGACCATGTCCCAGACGTGGTTGGGCCCGTACCAGTCATCGTCGTCGATCTTGGTGACGATCGTGCCGGAGGCGGCCCGCACACCGCGATTCAACGCCTCCCCGAACAGCACGTCGGAAGGCACCTCGACGACGATCAGCGGCACCGCGGAGTCCTCATCGGATCGAAGCTTCGCCGCCAGGTCGCCCGCGGGTCCGTGAAGCGTGACGATCAACTCCAGGTTGGGGTAGTTCTGCGCCCGCACCTGCTCGATGGCCTGCTCGACGAATTCCGGCCGGTTGCTGCAGAGTACGGCCGATACCGCGGGAAGCCCCGTATCGGAGCCGGGAACGTCCGAAACGCCCCGAGTGGCGATCGTCGAGAACGTGTCCAGTCCGATCCGCCTCAGCGCGATGCTGTGGTGCTCCCGCAGCAGCGGATTGGATCGGTCGGAACGCCCGTACGAGCGGAGGTCGTCCACCAGTTCCGTTCCCAGCAGCGCGTCCGCCCACGCGGGAGCGGCATCACAGGCGTACAGTGGGACGCCCAGCACCGCCAGCTGGCGCAGCTTGTAGACGTCTTGCGGGGACGGATACCGGTGCCCCCAGCGCACCTCGACCGATTCGGTCTGCCGTAGGTGTTCGATCTCGAAGTCCCGCAGCGGCCGGTCACCCGGAATCACCTCCGGATACCCCGAATCGGAAGGGACCGTGATGGCCCCGCTGTCGAGCCGCATGACACCGGCGGGGCGATCTGTCCGGGACTTGAATCCAGACGGGTTGAAGGCACCGGCGTAGACCGCCGGTATCTCCTCCGGCGACAGCGCGGCTCCCGCCTTCACGGCGGAAAGGCCGGGAACAAGCCGCGCCTCATCAGGTTCGTTCGGGTACTCGACCGAGCTCAGGACCGTCGTCCCGGACCGGTGGTCTCCCCAGACGAACTCAGGCAGCGCCTCCGCTACGCGCCCCAGTTCCTCTTGGAGCTCGCTGGTCTTGTAGAGCCCGACGTTCCGCACCGACACCGAGGGGTGGTACGAGTCGCTGGAGACCGGGACGGAGTCGACAGGCACGCCGATCTCGTCGCCGAGCGCCCTCCGGCACGACTCCGAAGTGACGAAATCCTCGAACCGCACCACGCTGACGCGGTGCTTCGCGCCGGTAGCCTCGTACCACTTCTGGAACTCGTTGAACGACCACCGGTACGACTTCACGAAGGCCTCGGGATCCATGCGCCCCGATTCGATGCTCCGAGCGACGTAGACGTCGCGGATGTCGCGCACGACGGCGACCAGTTTCGCGTCCGGCAGCAGGTCGATGCGATCGGCCAGGATACCGCTGATGCTGTTGTTGAACAGGTGGACGGCGCCAGGCTGGTCGCCGAGGTTCGTGACGTCGTTGAGGAAACGGGTGACGGATCTGCGCAGATCGCCTTCGCGGTAGCCCGACATGAGCCGTCCGAGTGAATGCGCGAGCCGCTCGGCGAGCCCGTCGCCGTCGAGCGAGTGCAGCACCGAACGTGACTGGATGCCTCCCGGTTGACCGCCCATCCGGCCGATGAGGCCGAACACGGTCAGTTCGAGGTAGTCCAGGAGGGCGCGCCATGCCTTGTCGCCGTTCTCGTCGCCGCGCCGGTACAGCGCGTCCAGAAACCGCGTCCGATAGAGCGTGAGCTCGCCCGCGCCGAAGGGAGCCACCGCATGATCGCTCTGGGCGTAGTAGTCGAAGCAGGCCCCCGAACCGGTCCAGCCGAATCCCGCGAAGAACACCTGCCGGTGCGGTTCGGTTTCGCTGTGCCGATGCACCGGTACCTCGATCCGGTCTCCTCGCGCGGCCTGCTCCAAGACCTCGCACAGGAGTGACACGGCGTAGAGCTGCGGATCGGAAGCGCCGGTGTCCCGGTACGCGTCAATGAACGCGGCACGGGCGGAAGCCGACACCGACCGGCTTCTGAGCAGGTCAAAGTACCGCCCGCCGAGGCAATGGGCGACGAACTTGGACTCGGCGAGGTCCAGGTCGCGACGCACCTGTGAGACCATGCCGCGGTCGAGCCGCTGCCGTTCGCAGGATGCGAGCGACTCGCGAGCGCGATGGTAGGCGCCGATGTTCTTCTGGCAGATGGCGAGGTGGAACCGCGCGAGTTTCGCCTTCTCACCGCTGCAGCGTGAAATGGCCTCGAGCCACAACGGCACGGCGGCATCCTGCTCGTTCAGCGCCATTGCGAGTCGGGCCTCGAAGTACGCTATGTCAGGATGCGGCTCGTCTCCCTTGTGGGCGGCCAGCCGCTCACGGTACCCGTAGAGGCGACTCCGGTACTCGAAGCGGTGCTGCTCCGGCCGCACTATCGCGTCCACGCCGTGTACGAGCCCGATCTCCTGTTCGATCTCTGCGAGGAGACCCTGCAGGGCTGGATCCGTTGCCAACTCAGTCACCTGGGCTTTCGTCTGGTATACCGCTGTTGCTCGCACCGCCCGACCACGCGCGAACGTGCCCGCCGAGCCAGGCGGAATCGACCGCGGACTTGGTCGACCGGCGCTCTGTCCGCGCTCAGTGCAATCGTTCGAACCGTTCCGCGACCTCGAGCCGTTCGGTCTCGATCGATGCGAGGATCCGCTGCTGCATGAACTCGATTCGATCCGGGTCGAGTCGTTGTTCGATACTCGACAAGTTCCCGTCGACTCTCCGAACGGCCGAGAGGACGCGGCGTTCCAAGATGACCAGATAGGCGGCCAGGACGGCGAGCAGTGCGGCGACGGGGACCAGTGCGATACCGGTTCGCTCCAAGGCCACCGCTGCGGCGGTGGCTGCCACCGCTCCGACGCTCATGGCCAAGAGGAGTTTCCGCGACCTCGGCAGCGACCGCAGTTGCTGTAGTCGGCGCTTCACGGTCGTCATTCCCCGTCCAGCCGCTGGTTCGGTAGCGAGAACGAAGCAGAGATCTCTTGGCATGCAGCCTTGATCGCATCGGGCTCGGCCTGCCATTGGCAGGACAGGTGGACCATCAGGCGTCCTTCGAAGACGAAGAAGTTCCGCTGGTACGCGTTGGCGCCGACCGAGTCCCGTACCTCCGCGTATCGAAAGACTCCATGACGGCCGTGAGTGATCGAGCGGGTGGTCACGGAGTCGTCGATCTCGTTCGCGCTGGCCTCGTCGTATTCGGCCACCAGCGGCGCCATCTGCTGGTAGTTCTCGGGCACGCGGTCTTCGGGCAGCAGGTACGCCGTCACATAGATGACGTCGGAAGCGGCATCGCCGAACCCATAGGCGCTCGTCTCGCTCTCATATTCGAGCTTGAACGGAATCTCGCCGTCCTCGATCCGGGCGAATCCGTCGGGAACGGCGAATTCGGGCAGGATCGGAGCGGTGTGGACCGCCGGCTCTTCGGCCGGGCTCTCCGAGGTGACGGACACGTCCTCTTCCACCGGTGCGTCACCGTCTCCTTCAGTGGCGGAGCATGCCGTGGTGAAGGCCAAAAGGCACACGGCAGCAATCCACTTGGGGATCGGTCTCATTTCGACTCCATCGGGGCTCGGGGTCACCGGGAGGCCCGTCTCACCAGGCACTGCACTCCAGCTCATGATACCAGGAGCGACAACCGCTCAAGGCGCTCGAGCATCGAGCCGTGGCTGAACCGGCGCCGGACCGTCTCCAGTCCTTTGTCGCTCTGCGCCTTGAACCGCGCGAAGTCGCCATAGAATTCTCGTATCACGTCCTGGACCTGGTTTTCGCGGCAGTACACCGCGCCGGGCCCGAACGTAGGCTCGAATCGCTCGGGCAATACGACGACGCATCCGGTGGCCATGGCTTCCAGTACCGCCAGTCCGAACGACTCGATGAGCACCGGATGGTGGAAGTAGATCCAGAAGTCGAGCTGATAGAGGAACGCCTTCACATTCATGGCGTCGTACTCGAAGGAGGTCCAGTTGGGCGGTAGACCGGTTTCGAGCAGGTTCGCCGCCGCGGTGGTTCCCCCCATGATCCGAACATCGATGCCGCGATCGTCCGGGTACACCTCTAGCAGCTGTTCCTTCGTGGCGGGCCACTTCGTGTAATGGTCACGTGAGTGCCGTCCGATCACCGGCAGATCGCTCCGGAATCGCCTTCGCGGCATCGCCCACTCGGCGGGGTCGACGACGCAGGGGAACTCCGTGTCGAGGATCGCCGATGCCGGCAGTGTGCCCTCGGATTCGAGGGCCGCCCGGGTCTGCCGGCCCTCCGGCAGCCATTCCGGCTCGACCCCGAACATAGAGCGCGCGTTGGCCGAGCAGTCCGCGGCCACATAGCGTCGGTCACTGCCGTCGCCCTCTGAAGGCGCTTGGTTCGCGAGGATGACGACCCGATCGGCCTTGAGTTTGAATTCGGTTCCAGGCTTGAACTGCAGCACGGGCGGATACCGGATGATGAGTGCGCCGACCTCGACTTCGTCGACGGGCAGCAGCCGGTCTACCACCCCCTCGTTGATGAGCGCCTGGATCGGCGCGCAGAGCGGCCGCGTGTAGGCGGCCATGTACCGGAGTGTCTCCAGCTGCAGGACACCGAGGGTGCGGCCGGCGGCCTTGAGTGCTCTGATCTCCTCGATGATGGCCTTGGCCGGGGCTCCGTAGGGCCGCCAGTCGGTGGCGAACACGAAGTCGTACTTCATCGGGCGCTCGACGGCCTCCCCGGACAGGTGTCGGTGGACCGGCAGTCGTCGGCGGTTGCCCTCCCGCGGCATATACGGTTCGCTCCGGCCCTCGCGGATCTGTCCGTGCCACAGACGGATGGCGGACATGTACGCTTCCCGCGCCGGATGCATCCAGCCTCCGGCCCCGAAGTCGCCGCGGGAAAGCGAGTCCGCAGTCTGCCTGATCAGCTTGTAGGCGGTGCTCCGCTCGCGAATCACGGAGTTCTCTCCGAAAGCGGCGCGGATCCGGTCGAGGTACTCACCGTCCGCAGATCTGCGGATGTCGTGGAAGTAGCCGATGCGGTCGCGCACTTCCGACAGGCGGAACATCGTCGTGGGCATGCTGACGTCGATGAGCGGACGGCCCACTCGGTCCACAGTCAGGTCCGAACCGATCTTGATGCCGTCTGCGACCACGGCTTTCGCCGCATCGTCGGCGAGCAGCAGCCGCATCAGTCCCTCGATGCGCTGCGGGTGGCTCCAGTCGTCGGAGTCCTGGAAGGTCACGAACTCACCGTGAGCGAGATCCAAGCCGAGGTTTCGGGCATGGTAGGTGCCGCGATTCTCCTCTAGCCTCACGACCCTTACGCGCTCGTCGATCGCCTCGCAGGACTTGAGCACTGGGCGGCAGTCGTGGGACGACGCGTCGTCGATGACGAGGATATCGAGGTTCTCCCATGACTGCCGTGATATCGAGCGTACGGCGGTGAGGAGTTGTTCGTCCGGTTCGAAGCACGTCACCACCACGGTCACCGTCGCGGCGTCGCGGACGCTGCTCAGCGGGTCGGCTCGCAGGCGGTCCAGCGGCGACTGCTCCGGATCGTCCTGGGACATGGAGAAGCGAGCGGAAGGCATGAGGTTCTGGAGCTTCGAGAACCACGCGTCCCAGTGACTCGACGGGTCGATCAGCGGGTTGGCGAGATTGAGCTCCATAGTCGATCGAACCGGTGCCGGACTTCTCGGGTAATCCGCCAGTAGGGTCCGGGTTCGGCGGATGTCCCGGTTGCGGAACGCGAGCTGGATATGGACGCCTTGATGGAAGTCGGGCATTCGCTCGGCTCCGTGGGTGCGGACCAGCAGGTCGTAGAATCGCTGTGCCCGCGCGAACTCGGAGGCGCTCTCGGCGCGAAGGGCGAGGACTCGGGCGGCCATGGCGAGTCTCGAGGGATGTATTTGCGACCATTTGATGTCGTTTCGCAGGAATTTACCGGCTTCGGCGACGTCGACTATATCGGCGAACTCGCCGGTGCCGTCCAAGACATGGTGCGCCAGCAGCTCCGCGGTGTCCTCGCTGAAGCTTCTGATGACGGAATTGGGCAGCGACGCCGGCTCTCGCTTCTTGTACGTGTCTCTGTAGTCGTCCAGCAGCATACGTCTCAGCGAGTCTGCGGTCGTCCCTTCCATGCCTCGTATACCTTTCCTATATGGTCAATTCATCGGGGACCGAGACCATGCCGTGAGCTGCGAGAGTCCCCGCTTCGCTCGCGTCGTCGTTCAACGCGGCGCCGGCTGCGGTCACAGGTCCTGCGGCAAGGCTTTCTCGAGAAGTCCCGCCAGGGACTTCGCGTAGACGGTGGTCATATGATTGCCGTCTCGATACACGAGGACGTTCTCGACGATGATCGGGCACTGGCTCCTGAAACAGAACCACGATTCCGTGTCGATGCTGATCACACCGGCGTCTTCTTGCGCGACTTGTGCGGCGTACCGACGCTCCGTGTGGGCGATGATATATGGGTCCTCATAACAATCGCCGACTGAGTTCTGATTGATCGCGATGCATTCGGGCGCAGGCATTCCGGTGGCCAACGGGGTGTCGTTGAGTGTGACCACGTTTCGCGCGTGGGGAGTGATCTCGGCGAGCGTCGTGGCCCAGCCCTCCTCCCACAGCGCGCCGCCGTCCCCGGTCGTCTCCTGAGCCAACTTGGTGTTGTCGGAAGTCGTCACCACCACCAGGTCCGGCTTGATCTCGGCCATCTCGGCGAAGACTTCGCGTCTCCAGTCGTCGCAAGCGCCGTACGGGTTCTCTTGAGTGTCGAGCACGGCCACTGAAACCGGCGTGCATGAGCTCTTGGTCCTCGTGAGCAGGGCCCAGCCGTTCTCTTCGGCGATCGCATCGAACGCTGGAAACCATTGGGCGGCGTGGGAATCGCCGAAGAGCACGACTGTCGTGTCCGCGTCCGCGCCGCCGCTCCAGCATCCCTCCGGGAGTTCCACCTCGTCGAAGCCGAGGTGGCAGCCGTTGTAGTAGACCGCCGGCTTGTCGTCCTCTATCGAGGCGAGCTCCGGCACCAGGTCGGACGGCGCCTCGTCGATTTCGAGCCCGTCGACGAGGCGCTGCTCGAAGTCGCTGCGTTCGTCGAACTCCTCGATGGCCGTCAGGTCGGTCGGTCCGCTGCTGTGCGGGGCTTTGGGAAATCCGATCGTGAGGACGAGGATCATGGCCAGTCCGAGGAACGAGCACGCCACGCCCGCCGCGATCCCATAGAACGGGTGCTTCTTAAGCGGTGCGGCGGTGCGGATCGGCGTCTCGATATAGGCGTATGAGAACTGCGAGAGGGCGAACGTGCCGGTCAAGAGGATCACGTTGAGCGACAGCGACGGTTCGACGCCGAGCGCTAGCGGCGCGAGGATCAGCACCGGCCAATGCCACAGATAGAGGCTGTAGGAGATCTTGCCGACGAACTGGAACGGCGCGGTCGACAACATCGAGGAGACGAGATTGCCCCCGGGTGCCGTGCCGGCGATGATCAGCAGCATCGTGCCGCAGACTGGCAGCAATGCCGTATATCCGGGGAACGGAGTCCGGTCGGTGTACAGCAGTGCCGATGCGAGTACGGCTACGAGTCCGATGACGCCGAGCACGGCGGCGAGGGACTTCGGCGTCCGTTTCCAGTACGGCAACGTCATCGCGAGCAGCGCTCCCCCGGCCAGCTCCCAGGCGCGCGTGTGGGGCGCATAGAAGGCGGCCGTCGGCGAGGACTCGGTGACGAGTACGGAGGTGATGAGCGACAGCACGAAGACGACGAGGACGACCCCGACCCCCATGTTCAGTGCCCGGCGGGGCGCTCGCTTCGCCATCACGAGGAGGCACAGGAGCAGTAGCGGCCACACCAGGTAGAACTGCTCTTCGACGGCGAGTGACCAGTACTGCTGGAACGGCGAGGGCATCTGGTCGGCGTTCAGGTATTCGGTCTGCTCGATGATGAACCTGAAGTTCACCGCGTAGACGATGACGGTGAACGCGTCCTGCATCACCGCTTCGAGGCGCGTCACGGGGAACCATAGCCACGAGGCGACTACGGTCGCGATGAGCACGATCCCCGCCGCTGGAAGGATGCGTCTGGCCCGCCGAGAGAAGAAGTCGGCCAACGAGATCGTTCCAGTGTCGAAGACCTCTTTGATCAGCAGTGAGGTGATCAGGAAACCGGAGAGGACGAAGAAGACGTCGACGCCGACGTAGCCGCCCGAGGCGAAGGTGAAGCCCGCGTGCGACAGCAGCACGAGCGTGACCGCGATGGCTCGCATCCCTTGGATGTCGGGTCGGAAGCCGGTCCCCTCCCAGCGTTCCGGACGCGGCGGACGCATGGAGGGAGCGGCCGGGGCGGGCGGGGGGCGGAACGGCGCCCTCGGCGGGTAAGGACTCGGAGCGGACGGCCTGGTCGCGGAAGCGGGTCCCGGAGTGGTCAACGGGAGGTGCATGGTGTCCTCGTCGAGAGCCGCCCCCGCGGTGCGTCTGGTATGGGGCCTCGGGGGCTGGGGCGAGGTCATAAAGCTACTGTCTCCGTCCGGGGGTCCATGGGAACGAACGGCGCGCCGATGCTCGCGCACGACTCACGGTCGCTCCGATGGTGCGGTTGTGGAAGGCGACGCTCTTACGCCGCAACTCGAACCATATTCACCATCGTACAAAGAACTCACTGCGTCGACACGCTTCGTCCCCGCGGCCGCGAAGGGTCTACAGGGCCTTCAGGACGCGCGGCTCGAGGCGGTAGAAGATCCAGCGGCCGAAGAACAGCAGGATTATCGAGACGCCGACGGCGGTGGCGATCTGGTACGCGTTCGGGGCGAGTCCCGGAATCCACACCGCCCGGTGCAGCTGGAAGATCGTCACCAGCGGATTGAACGTGAAGATGGTGTACGCGACCTCCAAGTCCTGCGACTTCAGGGCCTCCTCTACCCGCTGCAGCGGGTAGATGATCGCGGAGGTGTAGAACAGGACGCGCATGAACAGCGACATGAACCGCTGCACGTCCTTGTACAGCACGTTGATCGCCGCGAGGATGAACACCAGGCCGGTGAGGAACATGGCCTGCACCAGGATCGCCGGGATCAGCCACAGCAGGTTGACGCCGAACCGCCCTCCGAAGAACACGGCCATGAGGATGAGGATCGGGAAGCCGACGACGTATTCGGCGAACCTGGCGGCGACCTTCGAGACCGGGAAGACCTCTCTGGGCACCTTCATGACGGTGATGAGGCTCGATTGCCCGCCTAGGGACTTGGTGCCTTCGTTGACCGCGGTGGTGAACCACTGCCAGGCGAAGATGCCGGACACGATGAACAGCGGATATCCGGCGTCGCCCGGCAGGTCCCGTCCGCTGTCGAAGACGACGCTGAAGATCAGCCAGTAGATGAGCGCCAGACCGAGCGGTTCGATCAGCGACCACACATAGCCCATGAAGGTCGACTGGTACTTGACCGCCAGATCGCGACGAATGAGCACCGACAGGGCGTGGCGGTGGCGGAGCAGGGCGGTGAAGCCCGTGGTCAGGGGGAACTTGCGGGTCACCCCTCGCTCGGGCGCCTTCGGGTCCCGGTTCGGGCTCTCGTCGCTCATCGCCGAGTCCAAGAATGCCGGGAGCTCAGCGGTGTCGTCGATGTTTCGGCGAATCGGTGAGGCGCCGGCCATCGGCATGTCGCGGCCGGGCTCGGGACGGCTGGCGTACGGCGCCGGCGGCATCTGGCCCTGCGGCGGCTGCTGCGCCTGGGGCGGCCGACCATAGGGAGCCTGCGGCTGCTGCGTCTGCGGGTTCGGGGCCTGGGGCGGCTGCCCGTAGCCGGGGTTCGGCGGAGGCGGCGGCGCGCCGTAGCCTCCCGGCGGTGGCCCTTGCGGGGCTTGGTGGCTCGGGGGCCCGTACGCCTGCGGGGCCTGCGGCCCGTGCGGGCCGGCGCCGGGCGGGGCGCTCGCGAAGGCCGCCGAACCGGAGCTGGTGGCGCCCGGCGGGTAGAGGCCGGGGGAGCTTGATGGCCCGGTTCCATAGCCGCCCTGGGTGGCCGGGGCGTCCGGGTTCTCACCGTCGCCGTCTCCGGGGTTGCCACCGGAGAGTCCGTCAGGGTGAGGGCTAATCGAGCTCATGCATCATCTCCGTGAGGTGACGGCTGATGGCCACCGGATCCAGTTCACGATGTTCGAGAATCGTATAACGGCCCGGCCGGGTCCTCGGAGCGTACTCGATCGCGGAGGTGAGTTCCTCCACTGTGAGACCGAGTTCGCCCGGAGTTCTCGGCAGGCCGTGACGTTTCATGGCCGAGGCGAGTTCGCCGAACAGCTCGCGGTCGCCGCGCAGCCAGGTGCAGAACAGCGCCCCGATCGCGCCCTGCTCGCCGTGCTGGGCCAAGCCCGGGTGCATGACGTCGAGGGCGTGCGAGATCTCGTGGCAGCCCCCCGAGCAGGGCCGCGAGGAGCCGGCCATGCCCATCGCCAGGCCACCTTGGACGAGGGCGTTCGCCAGCGTGGTCAGGAACGAGTCGTCGCCGATGCCGCCGGGGTGGCGCAGGACCGCTTCGGCGCCGGACCTGGCGATGGCCAGGGCCAGTCCGTCGACCGCTTCGCCGGTGACCCGGTGCGACAGCTCCCAGTCGGCGATCGCCGAGAGGTTGGTGAGCGCGTCGCCGATGCCGCCGCGCAGCTGCGAGGCGGGGGCGCGGCGGATGAACTCGAGGTCGGCGAGCACCGCCAGCGGGGTGTGGACGCCGTAGGAGATGGAGGCGCCTTCGCGCACCAGTGAGGCGGTCGGGGAGGCGATGCCGTCGTGGGCGAGGCTGGTGGCCACCGAGACCATCGGCAGGCCCAGTTCGGTGGCGGCGTATTTCGCGGTGTCGATCAGGCGTCCGCCGCCGATGCCGACCAGGGCGTCGACGCGGTCGCCGCGCAGCTTGGAGGCGAGGTCGTGGGCGCTGGCGAGGGTGCCGGGGGCGATGGTGTGGACGACGGCGTCGGGCAGTTCGAGCCTGGCGGCGATCTCGGGGCCGAGGCCGGGGCCGAGTGCGACGGCGACGCGGCCGCCGGAGGAGATTCTGGTGTCGAACAGCAGTTCGGGCAGCCTCGCGAGGGCGCCGGGCGCGACCTCGACGGCCAGCGGCGCCAGTACGGTGCGGGCGAGGAGCGGCACTAGCGCCCCTTCTCGGCGTGGATCGCTTTGGCGGCGGCCCAGTCGGCGTGGTCGTCGACCTCGGTCCAGGCGACCGGGCCGGTGGAGACGGTGGCGACTTCGCCGCGCTCGGCGAGCAGCTGGTAGGCGTCCTCGTAGTAGCGGGTGTGGTCGCGGGTGTAGGTCTCTTCGAGGGCTTTGACGAGGTCGTCGGCGAGTCCGGCGGGGATGAGGCTGACGCCGATGTACTCGCCGGCGGCGGTCGCGACCGGCTGCTCCTTGTGGATGAGTTCGACGCCCGCGGGGCCGATGCGGACCTTCATGGCCTCGTCGGTGAGGGTCTTGTGGTCGTCCAGGGCCAGCAGGAGCTGGGAGGAGTGCTCGGCTTCGGCCAGGAGGCGCGATTCGATGCTGTGGGGGTGGACGGTGTCGCCGTTGACCAGGACGGCGCCGTCGCGGAAGTGTTCGCGGGCCGTCCACAGGGAGTAGGCGTTGTTCCAGTCGGGGCGGTCGTTGTCGATCAGGGTGACGCGGGCGCTGTAGCGGGCTTCGAGGGCGGGGCGGTGGTCGCGGATCCTGTCGGCCGCGTGCCCGACGGTGACGGCGATGTCGTCGATGCCGACCGCGACCAGGCCGGCCACGATGGTGTCGAGGATGGTCTCGGAGTCGTTGAGCGGCAGCAGGGTCTTGGGCAGCTCGTCGGTGTCGGGACGGAGCCGCCGCCCCTGTCCGGCGGCGAGGATGACGCCTCTCACGTGTTGGTGCCTTCCGCTCGAATTCGTTGGCCGCCTCAGTTTACAAGCCGCCAAAGGGGGGAGGCCCCGGCCAAGAGTGCTGCAGAGCACTTCGACTGGGGCCTCCAACTGGGAAGGGACGGTTCGCTCTCGCGCACCGCACTCTGCTCAACGAACTCGCCGTCGGCGAGTTACGGCCGTCACCTATTTAGCGGCGACTTTCTTGGAGAGGTTCTCCGAGAGGGTGTCGAGGAACTCGTCGGTGGTCAGCCACTCCTGCTCGCCGCCGACCAGCATCGCGAGGTCCTTGGTCATCTTGCCGCCCTGGACGGTGTCGATGACGACCTGCTCGAGCTCGCCGGCGAAGGCGGTGACCTCGGGCGTGCCGTCGAGCTTGCCGCGGTGGGCCAGGCCCCTGGTCCAGGCGAAGATCGAGGCGATCGGGTTGGTCGAGGTCTTCTTGCCGGCCTGGTGCTGGCGGTAGTGGCGGGTGACGGTGCCGTGGGCGGCCTCGGCCTCGACCGTCCGGCCGTCGGGGGTCATGAGCACCGAGGTCATCAGGCCGAGGGAGCCGAAGCCCTGGGCGACGGTGTCGGACTGGACGTCGCCGTCGTAGTTCTTGCAGGCCCACACGTAGCCGCCCTCCCATTTGAGCGCGGCGGCGACCATGTCGTCGATGAGTCGGTGCTCGTAGGTCAGTCCGGCGGCCTCGAAGTCGGCCTTGAACTCGTTGTCGAACACCTCCTGGAAGACGTCCTTGAACATGCCGTCGTAGGCCTTGAGGATGGTGTTCTTGGTCGACATGTAGACCGGGTAGTTGCGCGCCAGGCCGTAGCGGAAGGAGGCGCGGGCGAAGTCCTCGATCGACTTCTTGAAGTTGTACATGCTCATGGCCACGCCGCCGCCCTCCGGGTAGCGGGCGACTTCGAACTCCATCGGCTCGGAGCCGTCCTCGGGGGTGAAGGTGACGGTCAGGGTGCCGGGGCGGTCGACCTTGAAGTCGGTGGCCTTGTACTGGTCGCCGTGGGCGTGGCGGCCGATGATGATCGGCTTGGTCCAGCCCGGTACCAGGCGCGGCACGTTGTTCATGATGATCGGCTCGCGGAAGACCACGCCGCCGAGGATGTTGCGGATGGTGCCGTTGGGGCTGCGCCACATCTTCTTGAGGCCGAACTCCTCGACGCGGGCCTCGTCGGGGGTGATGGTGGCGCACTTGACGCCGACGTGGTGCTCGGCGATCGCGTTCGCGGCGTCGACGGTGATCTGGTCGTCGGTGGCGTCGCGGGACTGGATGGAGAGGTCGTAGTACTTGAGGTCCACGTCCAGGTAGGGGTGGACGAGCTCGTCTTTGATCTTCTGCCAGATGATGCGGGTCATCTCGTCGCCGTCGAGTTCGACGACAGGGCCCTGGACTCTGATCTTGGCCATGGGTTCGTACCTCTCCTAGCGCTTCACGGATCGCGCCGCTCGGTGGGTGGCGTGGACGCACTGCTACTAACAGTACGAGCGTACTGGGTGGTGGAGGCGGGGCGACAACCCGGTCCCCGAGGCTCTCGTCACAGCCGCCGGCGACCGCGCCGCTGCCGGCCGGGCGCCTCCAGTGGCTACTGTCGATGCGTCCCCGTCTGCCGGACCAGGGGAAACGCTATCTGAAGTTCAACGTAACGATTCCGTCTCAGGGCTGGCGTGCGACACGTCACCACGGGTAAGTTCGTTAACTAGAAACATTCTTTCCAGTTTGTTTCGCAGCCGCTTCCCGCCAGATGCCAACCAGCTCACGCACGAAGGAGTGCCGGTGACAGCACCAACCGCACCCCCGCCGACGGATGCGGCCGGCGCGGCCCCTCCACGACAGGCCCCGCTCGGCATCCTCCATCGCGCATGGAACTCCTACGCCTTCCGCCGCATCCGCCAGTCGGTCTTCGTGATCTGGCTGGTCTCCACCATCACCTTCCTGCTCATGCACTTCATGCCCGGCGATCCCATCGAGATCATGGCCGGACGCCTCAACAGCGCCGGCATGTCCCACGAGCAGGCCATGGCCACCGCGCAGAACATCGTCCACTACGACACCAGCGCCCCCCTGTGGTCCCAGTACCTCGACTTCCTCCAAGGCCTCGTCACCCTCGACCTCGGCAACTCCCTGACCAGTCCCAGCACCACCGTCTTCGACTACGTCATGGAATACCTGCCCTGGACGCTCTTCGCCGTCGGCGCCGGCGTCGTCCTCGCCGTCACCCTCGGCCTCACCATCGGCATGATCATGGCCTACCGCCGCGGCTCGGCCTTCGACCACGCCATGACCTCCATCGGCTCCTTCCTCACCGCCGTGCCGAACTACATCCTCATCGCCGCCGTAGTCGTCATCGGCTACACCGTCCTCCAGGTCCTGCCGTTCCTCGACATGCGCGGCCGCGTCACCGCCGGCGTCGAACCCGGACTCAACGCCGTCTTCATCGGCGACGCCCTCTACCACGCGATCCTGCCGATCCTGGCCTTCTCCTTCACCGCCACCGGCACCTTCATGCTCAACATGAAAGCCGCGACCACCGAAGTGCTCACCGAGGACTACGTGACCGTCGCCCGCGCCCGCGGCCTCACCAGCGGACGCATCAGCCGCTCCTACGTCGGCCGCAACGCCCTCCTCCCGGTCATCCCGCAGATCGCCCTCGCCATGGGCACCCTCGTCGGCGGCTCCATCGTCATCGAGCAGATCCTCGACTACCCCGGCGTCGGCCAGATGCTCATCAAAGCCATCGGCAACCGCGACTACCCCGTCGTCCAAGCCGCCGTCATCATCCTCGCCACCTCCGTGGTCATCGCCAGCCTCACCGTCGACCTCGTCCTCAGCAAAGTCGACCCCCGCATCAAAACCGCAGGAGAGGAGGCGTGAACATGATCGACCAGACCCCCGCCGCCACCGACGAGCCCGCCGCCGGCCGCCGCGAGAGCGCACTCGCCCAGATCTGGACCGGCCTGACCCGCTCCCCCGCCGGCTTCGCCGGCAGCCTGCTCGTCCTCGCCATCGTCCTGTTCTCCTTCGTCGGACCCCTGCTCATCGACCAGCACAACCCCACCGACGTCACCAGGATCTGGCAGAGCCCCTCGGCCGACCACTGGCTCGGCACCCAGTACGAAGGCAAGGACACCTTCACGATCCTCGTCAACTCCGGCGCCGAACCGATCTGGGTCGGCGCGCTCGCCGCCAGCCTCGCCGTCGCCGTCGCCGTCGCGCTCGGCTCCGCCGCCGGCTACTTCCGCGGCCGCCTCGACGCCGTCCTCCTCCAACTCACCGACGTCACCGTCACCATCCCCCAGTTCCTCCTGATGCTCTCCGTCGTCGCCTTCTTCGAGAACATCCCGCCCTGGGGCATCTCCCTGGTCGTCGGCTCCACCATGTGGGCCTTCCTGTTCCGCTCCATCCGAGCACAGGTCATGAGCCTCAAGGAACGCGAGTTCGTCGAAGCCGCGAAACTCCAGAACCTCGGCGCCGCCAGGATCGTCTTCAGAGAGATCCTGCCCAACATGGCCGGCTTCATCTTCATCAACTTCGTCATCGCCGTGAACCAGGCCATCTACGCCATCGTCGGCCTCTACGTCCTCGGCCTCATGCCCTCGGGCACCCCCAACTGGGGCCTGATGATCCACATCTCCTGGCGCGACAACTTCTACCTCAACTCCAGCGCCCTGCCGTACGTCATCGCCCCACTGGTCATGATCGTGCTCTTCACGATCGGACTGGTCACCATGAGCCGCGGCCTCGACCAGGCCCTCAACCCCCGCCTGAGGGAAAGGTGAAACCGTGAACGACCCGATTCTCAGCGTCCGCGACCTCCAGATCGCCTACCGCACCGGCAGAAAAGAGTCGGTCACCGCCGTCGACGGCGTCAACCTCGACCTCTACCAGGGCCAGTCCCTGGCCCTGGTCGGCGAGTCCGGCTGCGGCAAGACCACCCTGGGCCTCGGACTGCTGCGACTGCTCCCCAGCCTCGGCCAGATCACCGCCGGCACCCTCCTCTACCGGCTCAAAGACGGCACCCACACCGACCTGCTCACCATGGGCAAAGAGCCGCTGCGCCGATTCCGCTGGAACGAGGCGGCCATGGTCTTCCAAGGCGCCATGAACGCGTTCAACCCCGTCGCCCGCATCGTCGACCACTTCGCCGACACCCTCCGCGACCACGCCGACGGCAAACGCTGGACCAAGCGGGCCGTCGAAGCCAGAGCCGGAGAACTCCTCGAGACCGTCCGGCTCGACCCCGACCGCGTCCTGCCCTCGTACCCGCACGAGTTGTCCGGCGGCATGAAGCAGCGCGCCCTGATCGCGCTGGCGATCGCCCTGGACCCGCAGGTGCTGGTCCTCGACGAGCCGACCACGGCCCTGGACCTGCTGACGCAGCGCCAGATCGTGCAGCAGCTCCACGAGCTGCGGGCGAAGTTCGGGTTCACGATGGTGTTCATCACCCACGACCTGGGGCTGGCCGCGGAGCTGGCCGACCGCGTCGCCACGATGTACGCCGGTCGGATCATCGAGACCGGGTCGGCGCGCGACATCTTCAAATCCCCGAAGCACCCGTACACGGCCGGGCTGATCAACGCGGTGATGCCCGTCAAGGGGGACCGGCCGGTCCTGGAGTCGATCCCCGGCTATCCGCCGAGCCTCAAGGCCATGCCGCCGGGCTGCGCGTTCCATCCGCGGTGCGCATTCGCGACCGAGGAGTGCCGCCTGGCGCCGGTGGCCTTGGACGTCCTGACCGACCGCCCCGACGGCATGACGCACGCCGCGGCGTGCCTGCACCACGACCGGGTCCGGCTCGACCGTAAGGAGACCAGCGATGTCTAGCCCACTGCTGCAGCTGTCCGGCCTCGAGCAGGTCTTCGACACCAAGAAGGGCCCGGTGCCGGCCGTCGGCGGCGTCGACCTCGAGGTCAGGCCCGGCAAAGTGCTGTGCCTGGTCGGCGAGTCGGGCTGCGGCAAGACCACCACCGCCCGCGCCGCCGCCGGTCTGGCCCGGCCCACCGGCGGCAGCGTGACCTTCCGCGGCAGGGACGTCGCCGAGATGGGCGCCAAGGAGCGCTTCGCCTACCGGCGGGCGGTCCAGTACATCCACCAGGACCCGTACGCGGCGCTGAACCCGACGCGCACGGTGTTCTCCACGCTCACGGCGGGGCTGCGCCGGCACGGCCTGGTGAGGTCCAAGGCCGAGGCCCGCCACAAGGCCGGCGAGCTGCTCCGGCTCGTCGACCTCACCCCACCGGAGTCCTACCTGGACTCCTATCCGCACCAACTGTCGGGCGGCCAGCGCCAGCGCGTCAACGTGGCGCGTTCGCTGGCGATGACGCCCGAAGTGCTCATCTGCGACGAGTCGACCTCCATGCTGGACGTTTCGATCCGGGTGAGCCTGCTCAACACCCTCGGCAAGCTCCGCGACGAGCTCGACGTCGGTTTCCTGTTCATAACCCACGACCTGGCGGTGGCCAAGTACTTCGCCTGGGACGGCGAGATCGCGGTCATGTACCTGGGGAAGGTCGTCGAGCACGGCCCGACTCCGCAGGTGATCGGCGATCCGCAGCACCCGTACACCAAGGCCCTCATCGGCGCGGTGTGCGAGCCCGACCCGGACCTGGCCCGCGCCAACCGGGCGGTCGACGAGCTGCGGTCGGCCGACATTCCGAGCCTGACCGACCTGCCGGCCGGGTGCACGTTCCATCCGCGCTGCCCGGCGTTCGAGCCGGGGCTGTGCGACGCGTCCGAGCCGCGGCTCGGCCCGGTGCACGGCAGGCGTCTGGCCTGCCATGTGGCCGCGCGCGGCGCTCCGGCTCAGGGCCGGGCGGCGGCGGCGGCGGGCGACGGCGGTCAGGTGGCGACGTGGTCGCCCTGATGGCCCGGTTCGGGCTCGGGTTCGGGGTCTTTCTGACCGCGAGCGCGCTGCTGCTCCTGCTCTACCTGCCCGCGGGAGGGGCCGAGTCGGCCGTCACGACGTTGACGGCCGTGCTCGGCGGCTTCCTGATCCTCATCTCCCTATTTGCCCTTTACACGGAAAGGAAGAGGCGATGACCTCTCAGAATTTCGAGCTTTCTCGGCGCCGGCTCATGCAGACGATCGGTATCGGCGCGGGCGGTGTCGCCGCCGCCGGTGTGCTGGGGGCCTGCCAGGCCGACAGCGGCGAGTCCGACGGCGGCACGGACGGGAAGTTCGTCTACGTCTACCCCTTCGACACCACCACGCAGCACTACAACGCCGCGATCAACAACGCCGCGCTCCTGACCTCGGCTCCGGTGGCCGAGCTGTTCATCCCGCGTCCGGCCGTCCTGGATTGGGCCACCAACGAGTGGATTCCGCAGCTGGCGGAGTCGGTGCAGCTTGATGGGGACACCCTGACCATCAAGCTCCGCGAGGGCGTGAAGTGGACCGACGGGAACGACGTGACCGCGAAGGACGTGGCGGGGACGATCTACCTGCAGAAGCTCAACGCCGCGCAGGGCACGGTCGGCTGGGACCAGCTGCAGTCGGCCACGGCCGACGACGATCTGACCGTGACGGTCGCCTATTCGAAGGCGTTCCCCGGCGTCGAGCACGGTGCGCTGAAGGTCCAGGTCCTGCCGTACGCCCGCTACGGCGAGTGGATGGACGAGGCCGAGCAGCTCGTCGCCGCCGGTGTGGTGCAGGGCGACGACGAGCAGTCGGCGCTGTCGGAGAAGATCGCCGCCGAGGACTTCCTCGACCAGGAGTTCATCACCTGCGGCGCCTACAAGTTCGACCAGATCGGCGAGACGGTCGTGAGCCTGAGCGTCCACGAGGACGGCCTGTTCGCCGATCAGGTGAACTTCGCGACCGTCGAGATCCAGAAGGGCGACAACCCGGCGTCGGTGCAGATGCTGCTCAGCCGGGAGGTCGACTACTGCACCAACGTGCTGGGCGCGACCGACCGGCAGACGCTCGAAGGGGTCGAGGGACTCAAGGAGATCTCGACGCCCGGCTTCGACGGCATCGGGTTGATGATCAACCAGGGCCGCCACCCCGAGCTCGCCGACCCGCGCGTGCGCAAGGCGTTCATGTACGTCTTCGACACCGAGGTCATCGGCGAGATCGCCAAGGGCGGGGGCGGCTACTACATTCCGGCGAACTACAGCGGTCTTCCGGACCCGCACTCCGAGGACCTGTTCGCCGACGGGGAGCTGGAGTACTACTCGCCCGACCACGACAAGGCCGCTTCGCTGCTGGAGGAGGCCGGTTGGACCAAGGAGGACGACGGCTGGCACAAGCCGGACGGCGACCTCGCCGAGTACACGATCATCGGCGTCGAGGGCTGGACCGACTTCGTCCTCTCCGGCGAGCAGGCCGCTTCGCAGCTGGCCGAGTTCGGGCTGGGCGTGACCTACCAGAACGTCCCGGCCGACAACCCGTGGGGCATCTGGGGCGCAGGCGACTTCGACATCGCGGTGCGCCACTGGGGCAACCCGTTCGTGCCGTACGTGTACGGCTCGTGGCAGATGGCCTGGTTCACCGACAACTCGAACACGGCCGACGCGCCGGGCATGGGCGTGCCGACCGCCGAGGTCGAGTCCCCGACGCTGGGCACGGTCAACGTCGACGAGCTGTACCTGCAGTCGCAGCAGGGCTCCGAGGCCGAGCAGGCCGAGGCCAACCACAAGCTGGGCGTCGTGTTCAACGAGACGCTGCCGCGGCTGCCGCTGTTCTTGAACCAGCGCATCACCTTCGCGATCGAGGGCGAGCGCGTCGAGGCGATCGGCCCGGGCCCGTACGAGCTCAACGACGTCTACTTCGACAACCCGATCATGGTGCGCCTGCTCGAGGGCGAGATCAAGCCGGCCCAGTGATCCGTCCCCATATAGGAAATATCCTATGGGGATTAATACGGGGCGGGGGCCGCGAGCGGCTCCCGCCTTCCGGGCTGCGCGTGCACCGAGGCGGGTCTGCGCGGCACGGCAGATGAGAGGCCCCGCGGGGAATTCCCCGCGGGGCCTCTCATCTGCCGTCAGTCGTCCTCGCACGGGGGCTGCGTCAGGCCGCCGCAGGTCGGTTCGTCGGTCGGCTCATCGGTGGGGTCGCCGCCGCCCTCGCCGCCCTCGTCCTCGGCGACGGCGTTGACGGTGATGCTGCTGCCCGGGGCCACCGCCGTGCCCGATTCCAGCTCCCCGCCGGGGCCGGAGACGCTCTCGATGACCGTGCCGTCCGGGTCGCCGGCGATCGTGACCGTCAGCCCCTCGGATTCGAGCGACGACCGCAGCTGCTCGGGCGTGGTCTCCTCGTTCCATTCGACCGTGACGCCCTGAACGGTGATGGTGACCGTGTCGCCTTCGCTCTGCGTCGATCCGGCGCTGGGATCCTGGTGGTAGACGACGCCGATCGAGCCGCCGTCGTTGCCGTAGACGACCTCCCACTGGAAGCCGGAATCGTCGAGCGTCTGCTTGGCCAGCTCCTCGGTCATGTCGATGACCGAGGGCACCGCGGACTGCCCGCCCTCGGAGACGATCAAGGTCACCTGGGAGCCCTTCTCGAGCGTCTCGCCCTCCTCGGGGTTCTGGCCCAGGACCGTGCCGGCCGATTCGGTGCTCTGCTCTTCTTCGACGGTGACCTCGAACAGGTAATCGTCGCCTTCGAGCAGCGCCCGGGCGTCGTCGATGTGATCGCCGCGGACGTCGGGCATCTCGACCGGTTCGGGCTCGACCGGCACCGTGATCTCGACGACGGTGCCCTCCTCGACCTCGTCGCCGGCCTCCGGGGTCTGCGAGGTGACGAAGCCGATGCCCTCGGCGTCGGGAGTGGCGGCCGGTTCCTCGATCACCTCGTATTCGAGCCCGGCTTCGGTGAGGGTCTGCTCGGCCTGCGACCGCTCCATGTCGATGACGCTCGGCACCGGAACCGTCGCCTCCTCTACGGCCCGCATGATGCCCCAGGCGGCCAGGCCGACCAGCGCGAGCGCGGCGATCACCCCGAGGGCGATGAGCCAAGGCCGCTTGCGGTCCTGCTCGGTCTCGATCGGCACGATCGGGTCGGTCGCGCCGGCGCCGGCGATGACCTGGGTGCGGGCGTCGGCGCCCATCACCATGGGCGCGGCCACCGCTTCGCCGCGGGCGGCGCGCACGAGGTCCTCGCGCATCTCCCCGGCCGACCGGTACCGGTTGTCCGGGTTCTTCGCCAACGCCTTCATCACCACGGCGTCGACGCCGGCCGGGACCGCCGGGTTGAGTTCCGAGGGGGGCCGGGCCTCCTCTCGGACATGCTGGTAGGCGACCGAGACCGGGTTGTCGCCGGTGAACGGCGGGTGCCCGACCAGGAGCTCGTAGAGGACGCAGCCGACGGCGTACACGTCGCTGCGGGCGTCGACGGTCTCGCCTCTGGCCTGCTCGGGCGAGAGGTACTGGGCGGTGCCGATGACCGCGCTGGTCTGGGTCATGGTGGCCTGGCCGCTGGCCAGGGCGCGGGCGATGCCGAAGTCCATGACCTTGACCTGGCTGGTGTCCGACAGCATCACGTTGCCGGGTTTGACGTCCCGGTGGATGATGTGGTGCTTGTGGCTGAAGTCGAGCGCCGAGCACATGTCGGCGACGATCTCGCAGGCGGCGACGTAGTCGAACCGCCCCTCGGCCTGGAGGACCTCTTTGAGGGTCTGGCCGTTGACGTACTCCATCACCATGTAGGGGATGCCGTGCTCTTCGCCGGTGTCGAAGACCGCGACGATGTTGGGGTGGTTGAGCGAGGCCGAGTTCTGGGCCTCCCGCCGGAAACGAACGAGGAACGATTCGTCGCGGGACAGGTCGGCGCGGAGGAGCTTCACCGCCACGTCGCGGCCGAGACGCAGGTCGCGGCCGCGGTGGACTTCAGCCATCCCACCGTAGCCGATGACCTCACCGATCTCGTATCTGCCGCCGAGGAGGCGGGGCTCTGTCGTCATCTCGCTTTACGTCCTCGTGTTCCGTTCATCGCCGATTGATTCTAATCGCAGCGGCAGTCCCGATTCGCCGCTATCGGTCCTCGCATTGGAGGCCCGGCATGCAGCCGTGTGTGGGCGGACCGGTCCTGTCCTCCTCGCTCGGGGATTCGGACGGCGCCGGGGTGGTCGGGGTTCCCTCATCGGGGGCGTCGGAATCGGCCACTTCGCCGGTCTGCCCGTCGCCGATCTCCGGTTCGTCGTCGGCGCCGCGGCCGCTCTGCAGCAGCAGCCAAACCATACCGCCCACCAGCACCAGCGCCACCACGCCTACGAGCACGCCCAGGACGGCCCTGCCGGGCCCTGCCCGTCCCTCTCCGGGCGGCGGGGCCTGCGCTCCGAGGTCGATCCGGCCGCCGGGACCGGACGGGGCGGCGACGGCGGCGGACGGGCCGCCCATGCCGACCACGCCGGCGCCGGCGGGCACAGGGCCAGGGCCGGGACCGGACATGAGGGAGGTCGGCGGGTGCGCCGTCAGTGAGGCGCGCGCGGCCGAGGCCATGTCGGCGCAGGTGCCGAAGCGCTGCGACGGGTCCTTGGTCATGGCCCGTTCGACGAACGCGCGCACGCCCTGCGGCACGTCCGGCGGCAGCGGCGGGGCGGGGGTGCGGACGTGGTGGAGGGCCAGTTCGATCGGGTTCTCGGCGTCGAAGGGCCGTCGCCCGGTCAGGCCGTGGAAGGCGACCACGCCGAGCGAGTACATGTCCGAGGCCGGGAGGACGCCGGTGCCTTCGGCCTGTTCGGGCGCGATGTAGGAGGCGGTGCCCATGACCGCGCCGGTCGCGGTCAGGTCGCCGGCCGCCCCCGACCGGGCGATCCCGAAGTCGGTCAGGACCGCCTGGCCGTCGCGGTCGCGCACGAGGATGTTGCCGGGTTTGATGTCGCGGTGGATGACGCCGTGGTCGTGGGCGTGCTGGAGGGCGTCGGCGACCGCGGCGACGATCGGCATCAGTTCGGCGGGGTCGAGGCGCCCGCGCTGGGAGAGCAGGTCGGACAGCGACCGGCCCTCGAT
Source organism: Glycomyces halotolerans (assembly GCF_054779575.1). Classification (NCBI taxonomy): domain Bacteria; kingdom Bacillati; phylum Actinomycetota; class Actinomycetes; order Glycomycetales; family Glycomycetaceae; genus Glycomyces; species Glycomyces halotolerans. The sequence goes on along the minus strand of NZ_BAAGXZ010000010.1, from coordinate 61,807 downwards.
GTACTCCATGACGAGGTAGGCGGTGGTGTCGCCGCTGGGCAGGGGCGCCTCACCGTAGTCGTGGACGCCGACGATGTGGGGGTGGGAGAGCGCGGCGACGGTCTTGGCCTCGGCGGCGAACCGTTTGGCGAAGCCCGGTTCGCTCAGCAGGGACGGCAGCAGCGCCTTGACGGCGACCGTGCGTTCCAGGACGGTGTCCTCCGCGCGCCACACCTCCCCCATACCGCCGACGGCGATGCGCTCGAGCAGTCGATATCGCTGCCCGAGACGCATTTCGGGGCTCAACACGGCGTGCTCCTCATTGCTCCGGGGGGTTGCCGCCCCAGTCTAGTCAGTCGCCGCTCAGGACCTGCTCCATGAGGTCCCCGGAGATGTCGGCGGCCTTGGAGGAGGCGCCGTCGCCGTAGGAGTCGAGGAAGACCGCGACGGCCACGACCGGTTCGCCGTCCTCGTCGAGCGCCCAGCCGTGGAACCAGCCGTGGTCGGGTTCGCCGCCGTCGGCGCCGACCGAGTGCTCGGCGGTGCCGGTCTTGCCGCCGACGGTGTGCCCCGACACCCGCGCGTTCGACCCGGTGCCCTCCTCGACGACGGCCCGCATGAGCTCCTGCATCTGCTCGGCGGTCGAACCGGAGATCGCCCTGCCCAGCGAGTTCTCGCGGCCGCGTTTGACGGTGACGCCGTCGGGACCGATGATCTGGTCGATCATCTGGGGCTCCATCCGTTCGCCGCCGTTGGCGATGGTCGCGGCGATGACCGCGTTCTGCACGACCGTCTCGCGGACCTCCTGCTGGCCGATGCAGGCCTGGGCGCGGAACGCGTCGGCGGAGATGTCGCCGGTCTGGGAGTGGTGGGTGTCCAGCGGCGTCTGGTAGGCCTCGCCGAAGCCGTAGGCCTCGGCCATCGCTTCGATGTCGCCGGAGCTGAGCGTTTCGACGCACAGCCGCGCGAACGTGGTGTTGCACGACTTCGCGAACGCCTCTTTGAGGGTCATCTCCTCGCTGGGGCACTGGTCGGAGGAGTTGCGGATCTCGTGGTCGGTGTCGGGGGCGGTGTAGGAGTTCCCCGCCGGGACCATGGTGTCGGCGTCGCCGTGGCCGCCTTCGATGAACGCCGAGGCGACGACGGTCTTGAACGTCGAACCGGGCGGGTACCAGTGGGCCCGGGTGCGGTCCTCCCCCGGATCGTCCGGGTGGCCGATCAGGTCCTCCCAGGCGGCCTGCGCGGTGTCGTAGTCGTTGGAGGCGACCTCGGTGGGGTTCCAGCCGGGATAGGAGGCCTCGGCGAGGATCTGCCCGGTGCGCGGGTCGGTCACGACCGCGCCGCCGTGGCTGCCGGTGTCGGCGATCGCGTCGTAGGCGGCCTTCTGGAGGTCGGCGTCGATGGTGAGGACGACGTCGCCGCCGAGCTGCTCCTCACCGGTGAGGGTCGAGCCGAGCTCGTCGAGGAAGAACAGGTCGCTGGAGCCGTTGAGGACCTCGTTCTGCTCGGCCTCCATCGCCGAGGCGCCCCGGTACAGCGACTTGAAACCGGTGATGTTGCCGAAGTAGTTCCCTTCGGGGTAGTCGCGGTAGTAGTCGTAGGCCGAGTCCGGCGGGCTCTCCAGCGACTGGGCGATCACCACGTCGCCGGCGAGGATCGAACCGCGCGGGACCTCGTACTCCTCGTACTGGGTGCGCCCGGCGGTGTGCGGCTCGTAGTCGGCGTGGCCGAAGAACTGCACCCACGTGACCTGGAGCAGGAGCACCCCCACCAAGGCGAGGGCGACGACGCCGGTGCGGCGGAGCGCTGGGTTCACTGTCGGGGGTCCTTCCCTGGCGGCATGCCGTTGCTGTCGGGGCCGGGCCCGGCCGGGGGCCCGTACGCGGAGTCAGGGGCCCGGGGCGGCGACTGGCCGGTGGACGGCGGGCTCGACTCGGGCGGCGGCGCTCCCGGAGACGGCGCCTGACCGGACTGCTCGCCACTGGGACCTTCCAGGGAAGCGGGGATGATCAGCTCGGTCTTCTGGTCGCCGCCGGGGACCGGACCGCCGACGGCCGCGGCCTCCTCTGCGGCGCGTTTGGCGGCCTGCTCGGCCAAGAACTCCGGCGGCGCCTCGGTCTTGTGCAGGCCGTACGAGGCCTGCCAGGGTTTGCGGGCGTCGTCGGAGACGCGGACCAGCAGCGCGCACAGCAGCCAGCTGCCGATGAGCGAGGACCCGCCCATGGCCAGGAACGGCGTGGTCTGCCCGGTCAGCGGGATCAGGCCGGTGATGCCGCCGCAGACGACGAACAGCTGGAAGGCCACCAGGAACGCCATGCCGCCGGCCATGAGCTTGCCGAACAGGTCCCGGGACATGACCGCGGTCTTGAAGCCCCGCTCGATGAACATCCCGTACAGCACCAGCAGCGCCATGATCCCGAACAGGCCGGTCTCCTCGCCGACGACCGAGAGGATGAAGTCGGACTCGGCCGCCGGCAGCAGATCGGGCCGGCCCTGGCCGGGACCATTGCCGAGCAGGCCCCCGTCGTTCATGCCCACCAGGCCGGTGACCAGCTGATACGACTGGTTGTCGACATAGTCGGGGTTGAACGGGTCGAGCCAGATCTGCACCCGCAGCTGCAGGTGGGAGAAGAACGGGTAGATCGCCACGCACCCGCCGATGAACAGCGTCAGGCCGATGACGATCCACGACACCCGCCGGGTCGCGATGTAGAGCATCGCCAAGAACATGCCGAACAGCAGCAGCGAGGTGCCCAGGTCGCGTTCGAAGATCAGGATGAGCAGGCTCGCGGCCCACACGATCACGATCGGCCCCAGGTCCTTCATGCGCGGGAACTGCAGGCCCAGGATCCTCGGGCCCGCCACACCGAGCACGTCGCGCTTGCGCACGAGGTAGACGGCGAAGAAGATCAGCAGCATCAGCTTCGCGAACTCGCTGGGCTGCACCGACAGGCCGCCGAGCTTGATCCAGTTCTTCGACCCGTCGGAACCGGAGATCGAATACGGCAGGAAACCCGGCAGGGCGGCCAGGCCGATGCCCGCGAACAAGAGAATATAGGCATAGCCGCGCATCACCCGGTGGTTGCGGACCACGGCCAGGAACACGCCGAACAGCGCCACCCCGATCATCAGATAGATCAGCTGGCGCCCGCCGATACCCGCGAACAGGCCCGTGTCCGGCTCGATCGCGTTGTCGTCGTACTGGTAGTTGATCCGCCGGATGAACACGATCCCGATCCCCGAGATCAGCGACGCGACCGTGACGAACAGCGGGTCGGCGTAAGGCGCGAAATACGCGGTCAAAGCCCACGCGGCCAAGGAGACCAGCACGATCGCGACCGGCAGCGCGACGGTCGTGGCCGAGGTCGTGCCCTCGAAACCCATGTCGACCGCGATCTGCAGCGCCAGCACGATCAGGCCGCCGAGCAGAATCAGCGCCAACTGGCGTCCGATACGGCGGGGCATGCCCGACAGCGGCGTCAGTGGCGGCTCGGACGGTCCCTGCGGCCGAGCGGTCGCCGACATCGGCTGGGCCATCAGTCCCCCTCGCGTCTCGGATAACGCAAGTGAGCCTACCTCCAGTCCGCTCAGTCGTCGCGGCAGTCCTTCGCCGCCGCGGGCACCGGATCGGACGGGTTGTCCGGTGAGGAGCACAGCGGCAGCAGCATGTCATTGGACGGCGCCGGATCGACCAGCTCGGCCAGCTCTGCCTGCGCCCGGTCCAGGCCGTCGGCGACGATCCCCTCGTCCAGGTCGCGGCGGACCTCCTCGACCGCGTCCCGGGCCGCCCGCTCCGACTCGACCTCCAGCCACGCCGCCCGCACCCCCGCGACCTCGACCGGCATCCCCCGGAAGACGCTGATGTTGCCGCCCTCCGAGACACCGATGAAGTACTGCGTGCGCAGCCACCACACACCGCCGGCGGCCACCAGCAGCAGCACCAGGAACACCCCCAGCACCGTCCGCCACACCCGGCCGGCCCGGCCGCGACGCCGCGGCTCATCGGCCGCCTCATCGCCCGGATCGTCCCGCGTCTCCTCCTCGGGCTCCTCACGCCGCTTGAGCGCCGGCAGCACCGCCGTGTCCGACTCGGCCAGCCGCGCATCCGCCGCCGCCCCCGCGATCACCGGCGCCTGCTCGCCCGGGTCCTCCTCGACCACGTCCGCGATCAAGACCGTCACATTGTCCGGAGCCCCCGCCTCCAACGCCTGCGTCACCAGCGACTCCACCGCCTCGATCGGCGTGGCCGCGCTCTGCAGCGTCAACGCGATGTCGGCGTCCGAGACCGGACCGGTCAACCCGTCCGAACACAACAGCATCCGGTCCCCGGCCACGGCCCGCAACGTCTGAAACGCCGGCTCGACCTCCGAGGCGCCCAGCGCCCGCAGCAGCAGCGAACGCTGCGGATGCCGCTCGGCCTCCTCGGCCGTGATCCGGCCCTCGTCGACCAGCATCTGCACATACGTGTCGTCCACAGTGATCTGCTCGAAGCCGCCGTCGCGCAACCGGTACGCCCGCGAATCACCGATGTGCACCATGTTGAACCACTCGCCGTCGAACCACAGCGCCGTCAACGTGGTCCCCATGCCCTCTTTGCTCGGGTCGTCGGCGACCATATGCCGGATCGCCCGGTTCGCCTCCGCCACCGTGTCGGCCAGCTCATCGGCCACCGAATCGGCCGGCGGCGGTTCGTCCAGCCGCGCGATCGTGTTCACCACGATCGCCGAAGCCAGATCCCCCGCGGCCATCCCCCCCATGCCGTCGGCGACCGCGATGAAATGCGCCCCCGCATACACCGAGTCCTGATTGCCTTGCCTCACCACACCGCGGTCGGACACCGCCGCGTATCGCAGGTGCAAACTCATGTAATCAACCGCCGTAGGAGCACTAGGCCCGCAGCTCGAAAGATGAACGCCCGATCCGAATCGGGACCCCCAAGGGCACTGGGGTCGGTCTGGTGACTCTAGCGCGTCCCAGGTAGGTGCCGTTCGTCGAGCCCAGATCCTCCACCACCCACTGCCCGTCCACCGGCGCGACACGCGCATGCCGGTTCGACGCGAAGTCGTCGCGGATCACGATCGTCGAATCCGGAGCCCGCCCGATCGAGATCGACTGCCCCGTCAACACGAACCGGCGACCGGCCAACTCACCCGACGTCACCACCAGCCACTGCGCCGTCTGCGCCGGCTGCCGCCCCGACGGCGCCGGCGGCCCCGACACCGGAGAACCCGGGCCGCCCGCCGTCGCCGGACGCCGCTGCGCCAGAAGATCCCGCGTCACCGTACGAGCCGCCGCGAACACGAACAGCCACAGCAGCACGAGAAACCCGAAACGGGCAACGGTCTGGACTATCTCAGGCATGCGGCACTCCCAGCGGACAATGAATCAGTCCCGAACACGGTAGCCCACGCGCACTCGCGCAGCCCCGCGCGCTGCGGCGGCCGCGCCCTAACCGGCCTGCAGCGTCAGCGACGTCGTCCCGATCTGCAGCACATCACCCGGCTGCATGCTCACCGTCGTGACACGCTGCCCGTTGACCAGCGTCCCGTTCGTCGAACCCAGGTCCGTCACCGACACCTGCCGGCCGTCGAAATCGACCCGCACATGACGGCGCGAGATCCCCACATCCGGCAACCGGATCTGCGCCTGCTCACCCCGCCCGATCACCGTCGCACCGTGCGCGACGGTGAACTGGCGACCGTCCGCGGCCACCAGCACCGGACCGGCCGGAGCCGGCTGATGCGACGGCCCGTAACCGCCGCCGGACACCGGCTGCGACGAATCGACGCCCTCATTGAGCGCCGCGACCTCGGCGGTCACCCGGAACATCCCGGTGTCCAGTCCCTCGCCGCGCTCGATCTCGACGATCACATCGCCGTACACGGTCCAGCCGTTCTCACCGATGAACTCCGCCTGCGACTGCGCCAGCTCCTGCGCCAGGGCCGCGGCGTACGGCGCCAAACGGTCGTGGTCCGGCGGCGAGAGGTCGATGACATAGCGGTTCGGCACCAGTACACGACCGCCGGCCAGCACGGCCTTGTGGGTCTCGGCCTCGCGCTGCATGGCGCTGGCGATCTCGACCGGGTGCACAACGCCCTTGAACATCTTGTTGAAGGTGCCCTCGAACAGGCCCTCCAGTTGTTTTTCCAAGCGTTGCAGAACGCTCACCGGTTATCCTCCTCGTTTGACGCCCAGCAGGCGGTGACGCTGTCCCTAGAATAAGCGCGTCGCACTCCGATGGTATCGGCAGGTTTCACGCGTCGACGAGCGGTTGAGTGCCAACACTTCCGCGAGCAGCCCTCGGATCACGGGTTCGGGTGACGACTCGATCAACGGGTCGTATCGGCTCATGACACCGCTGGCCAGGCCGCATTGCGCTCATGTTCGGAGGCGCGTATGGTGACGCGGGTGACAGATCGCGACATTGGTTCATTCATCCGCGACGTGCGCAAACGCGCGCACGTCTCGTTCCGTGAGCTCTCTGATCAGGCCGGTGTGTCGAACCCGTACCTGCAAGGCGAGCGCGGCGTGCGCCGGCCCAGCGCGGCGGTGCTGCGGCAACTCGCCGCGGCGCTGCGGATGACCACGCCCATCATGTACCTGCGCGCCGGTCTCGGCACCGACGAGGGCGGGGCGACGCCGCTGGCGATCGCGACCGACCCGGAGTTGAACGCCAAGCAGAAGCAGACGCTGACCGAGATCTACGAGTCCTTCGTACGCGAGAACGAGCGCACGGCGACGCTGCCGACGCAGCCCACCCGCCGCTGACCTCGCTCAAGCGCCGACGAACTCGCGCAGCGCCTCCAGCATCCTGTCGTTGTCCTCGGCCCGCCCGACCGTGACCCGGACGCCGTCGCCCGCGAACGGCCGCACCAGGATCCCCCGCCGCTCGCAATGCGCGGCGAAGTCCTGGGCCCGCTCGCCCAGCGGCAGCCAGAAGAAGTTCGCCTGCGACCCGGGCACGGCCGGCACCAGCTCCCGCGCCGCGGCGGTCACGCGCTCGCGCTCGTCCACGACCAGGCCGACGCGGCGGCGCATCTCCCGGTCGGCCTTCAGCGCCGCCAGCGCCGCGGTCTGGGCGAGGCTGTTGACCGCGAACGGGATCACGCACTTGCGGACGGTCTGGGCGACCTCGCTCGCGGCGACCATGTAACCGGCACGCAGCCCGGCCAGGCCCCAGGCCTTGGAGAAGGTCCGCAGGACCACGGTGTTGGGCCGGTCGCCGTAGCGCTCGATCGCGTCGGGCACCTCGGGGTCGGTCACGAACTCGCGGTAGGCCTCGTCGACGACGACCAGCACCGACTCGTCGACCGCGTCGAACAGCTCGTCGAGTTCACCGGCGGTCACACCCGGCCCGGTCGGGTTGTTCGGGCTGCACACGATCACCGCGCGCGTGTCGGGGCCGACGGCCTTGGCCATGGCCGCGACGTCGTGCCGGTGGTCGGGCGTGTTCGGGACCTGCACGCTCCGCAGCCCCGCGACCGTCGCGGCGATCGGATAGGCCTCGAAGGACCGCCACGAGTAGACGACTTCGCTGCCGGGCGTCGCGACCGACTGCAGCAGGTGCCCGATGAGCGCCACCGAGCCGGTGCCGGCGGCGATGCGGTCCACTTCGACGCCGAGCCGCTGCGACAGGGCCTCCCGGAGCTTGACCACGGCCATGTCGGGGTAGCGGTGGACCCGGCCGGCGTCTTCGGCGATCGCCTCGACCACGCCCGGCAGCGGCCCGTAGGGGACCTCGTTGCTGGAGAGCTTGAGCGCCTCGGGCATGGCCTTGCCGGGCACGTAGGTCGGGATCGCCTCGAGGTCGGATCGGAGCGGCGCGGTCATGAATGTGACTCCTCTGTACGGGGCACCTCGACGACGGCGGTGCCGGGGGACTTGTCGTGCAGGCACTGGCGGAACGGCCGGTCCCGGGTGCACCATATCCCGTCGAGGATCCACACGATCGCGCCGAACGGGAAGCACAGCAGCGGCAGCGCGGCATAGGACCAGCGCAGCAGCAGCCGGCCCCAGCCCAGCTCGACCGGGGCCAGGGAGACGACCTTGATGCCCATGAGGCGCTTGCCGATCGTCTGCCCGGTGTTGAGCGTCGCGGGGACCTCGTAGGCGAACCACAGGCCCATGCCGATGAGCAGGACGATCCACCAGCCGTTGGCGGCGCCGTCGCCGATCTGGACTTCGCTGCTGTCGGGGTTCTGCGCGGCCTCCTGGACGGCCGGCCAGAGCTGCTCGAGGAACTGGTAGATGAAGTAGCCGTTGACGACGGCGTTGAGGCCCAGCAGGCACAGGAAGTCGATCAGGCGGGCGACGAAGCGCGAACCCGGGTGGGCCAGGACGCGGCCGGCGAGGATGCGCTGGACGTCCCGATTGGAGATCCAGCCGACGGTGATGCCGAGGCTGCGGATGGGGACGGTGTCGGGCGGCTGGGTGACGCCGGGGGCGCGCTGGATGATCTTGGGAGGCGCCTCGCCGCCGAAGCCGCCGATCCCCTGCGGGCCGGCGGCCTCGTCCGATGGGGAGGGTTCGGCGGGTTCGTCGACCGGTTCGGGGCTCTCGGGGGGTTCGACGTCGGCCGGGACGGGCTTGCCGACCCAGGCGGAGCCGTTCCAGTAGCGTTGCACGGCTGGGTCGGCGGGGTCCCGGTACCAGCCCGGTTCGATCGTGGTCATCGACGCCCATTCTTGCAGCCGCCCGCCGACGATCCCAGCGAGTTGCCGCCTAGGCCCGTCGGCGGGCCCGCACCAGGGGTCCGGCGCCCGCCCCGCGGCCCCTTCCGCAGTGATACGGCCCGGCCGGGGAATCCCCGACCGGGCCGTTCGTTCACTGCTGCCACATCCGGACCGAGTTACCAAGCGTGAAATCTCTTAAGCGGTGTCCTGCTCCTAGGCGCGGGGCCCGCTGTGCCTCCCGACGGCTCGTGTCGCACGTGGGTACTCGGCGGCTGTGCCCGGATTCCTCCGGTCTGCGGAGACCGTGTCCCCGGATAGTCCTTCGGAATCCGTAACTCATTTCTACCCGCATACTCACCGGTAGTAAACCCCATTCGGCAAAAAATCCGAACGCCGCTCAGCGGTGAGGGAGCCGGCGCCTTCGGCGGCACCGCGATCGGTCGAAACGGCACGTCCGGCCCGGCAATGCAGTACCTTGCGGGACAAGAGCGCTTCGGCGCGACGCCGTTGAGGAGGACGCCATGACCACGCAGGACCCGCCCTCCCCGGGCACGCCCGGCGACGCCGACCCGTCCGGCGGCGGCGCCACGCCGGGCTCGTACTCGGGCGGCTCGATGCCGCCCCCACCGCCCTACGGCGGCGACAGGCCCGTCCCCGGCCGCGAACCCCGCAACGGCATGGGCCTGGCCGGCCTCGTGTGCGGCATCGTCGCCGTCGGCCTGTCCCTCATCCCCGGCCTCAACCTCTTCACCTGGCCGCTCGGCGTCCTCGCCATCATCTTCGGCGCCGTCGGGTGGAGCCGCGCGAACAAAGGCGAAGCGACCAACCGCAAAGCGGCCATCGCCGGACTCGTCCTCGGCATCGTCTCGTTCTTCACCCTCTGCCTGATCTACGTCCTCATCGGCGCCGGCGGCAACAGCTACTACGACGCGGCCCCGCCGCTCTAACACCCGCAGCCACGCACCACGGCGCATCACCGACACCAGGCGCAACTCGTCGTCGAGCACCACCGCGTCGGCGAACCGGCCCGGCTCGATCGCGCCCACATCCTCCAACCCCAGCAGCTCGGCCGGCGTCGTCGCCGCCATCTGCGCGGCCGCGGCCACCGACCGGCCGGCCAACTGCACCGCATTGCGCACCGCATCCAGCAACGTGATCGTCGAACCCGCGATCGTGTCGGTCCCCGCCACCCGAGCGACCCCCTCGCGCACCTCCACCTCGTGCCGCCCCAGCCGGTACGAGCCGTCCTCCAGACCCGCCGCGTCCATCGCGTCCGACACCAGCATCGTCCAACCCGGCAACGACACGTCGAAAGCGAACCGCATCGTCCCCGGATGCAGATGCACCCCGTCCGCGATGATCTCCGAGAAGATCCGCTCATCGGCGATCAACGCCGGAACCGGCCCCGGATCACGATGATCGAAACCCCGCATGGCGTTGAACAGATGCGTCGCCGACTGCGCCCCCGCATCGATCCCCGCCTCCGTCTGCTCATAACTGGCGTCGGTGTGCCCGATCGAGGCGACCACCCCCCGCGAATCCAGGAACTCGATCGCCTCCACCGCACCCGGCAGCTCCGGAGCGATCGTCACCATCTTCACCGCGCCCTCACCGGCCTCCAGCAGCTCCGCCAACTCGCCCAGATCCGGATCACGCAGCGCCTCCACCACATGGGCGCCGCACTTCGCCGCCGAAATGTACGGCCCCTCGCAATGCACCCCCACCAGCGTCCCCTCGGCCACCAGCGGCGCGAGCGCCCTCGTCGCCGACAACATGTCCTCGTGCGGCGACGACACCAACGACGCCACCAGCGACGTCGTCCCCCGCGACGCATGGAAGGCCGCCGCCGAACGAGCAGCGTCCGCATCACCGTCCGCCAGCGAATACCCGCCACCGCCATGACAGTGGACGTCCACGAAGCCCGGCAGCACCCAGCCGCTCGGATCCCCGTCCCGTTCCTCGACCGCGGCGATCCGATCCCCCTCGACGACCAAGGCCCCGTTCACGACCCCGTCCGGGGTGACGATCCGGCCCACGTCCGGCAGCATGACGCCTTCCACTGGAACTCCTTCATTTCGATCCGGCATGTGACAGCTCACGCCGGTGCGGCAGAATACTCATGAGCGCGCGAGCCTGCAACGTGCACGGCGCGCGCACCGACGACCTAGTTTCGAACACTATCTTGCAGGCCGCGGCGGCCCGCCGCGATACCGACCCGAGGAGAACCGTGGACCGCTACGCCCGGTGGAACACCTTGCTGGAGATCCTCGCCGAAACCGGCCGGATCACGGTGGAGGACGCGGCGAGCCGGCTCGGCGTCTCACAGGCGACCATCCGCCGCGACTTCGACCAGCTCTCCCAGCAGCAGATGATCACCCGCACCCGCGGCGGCGCCGTCGCCGGCGGCATCTCATACGACCTGCCCCTGCGCTACAAGACCGCCCGCCATGTCGAAGAGAAGCACCGCATCGGCACCGCCGCGGCCGGACTGGTCAACGCCGGACAGGTCATCGCCCTCAACGGCGGCACGACCATCACCGAGGTGGCCCGCGCGCTGGCCACCCGCACCGACCTGGTGGCCACACCGGGCTCGACGGGGCTGACGATCGTGACAAACGCGCTCAACATCGCCAACGAGCTGATCGTGCGCCCGCACTTGAAGGTGGTGGTGGTCGGCGGCGTGGTGCGCCCGCAGTCGTACGAGCTGATAGGGCCGCTGGCCGCGCCGATCCTGCGGGAGATCACCTTGGACATCGCCTTCCTGGGAGTGGACGCGATCGACATCAAGCTCGGCGCGACCAGCCACCATGAAGGCGAGGCGGCGATCAACGCGCTGATGGCGGCCCGGGCCCGCAAGGTGGTGGTCATCGCCGACGGCTCCAAGATCGGCGGCCACGCCTTCGCGAGAATCTGCGCCACCGACCGGGTCCACACCCTGGTGACCGACGGAAACGCCCCGCCGGAGCAGCTGCGGGCCTTCGAAGAGGCCGGGATCCGAGTCATCGTCGTCTAGTTGTCCACAGGCGGCCGCGCTCCGCACCAACCCTCGCTACGATCCGGCTACCAGTCAGAACACCGCTGAGTACCGAAGTTGTCCACAGGCGGAGAATCAGTGCTTGAGGCCCTTGACTTCTTGTGGGACGCTGGCTCCAGTTTTGGTGTAGGTCGGCGGTTAATAGGGGAGACCGCGCGGACCGCCGGAAGATCGCGGCGCGGGGTAGGCTCCCGCGCCGCGGCACCTGCACCAGGCGCCCGGGAGGCCACGGCGGCCGGAACCCAGCCCGTTCCGGCCGCCGAAGCCACACAACACACAACAGCATAAAAAACGGCGGACGGGCCAAGACTCCCCTAGAACCTTGACCCGTCCGCCGAACGACACATTCACATCAGGAGCGAGGCACCATGCTCTCCTGACCGTTCTGATCGGCTCCGGGTCCGGGCTCGAACAGACCGCCCTGGTTCGGGCTGAACTGGCCCTCCACGCCGGCGCCTTCCATCGGCTGCTCCTCGAGCGGCTCGGAAACCTTCGGGCGGCCCAGCCGGTCCAGCACGACCGACACGACCACGCCCACCAGGAGCGCGCCCGCGAAGATCACGCCGTCCCAGCGGTTGAACAGTTCGGGGTCCGAGGACGGCGCCTCGAGGTTCGACCGGAGCAGGATCGCGGACCACAGCAGCACCGTGGCCAGGAGCGTGCCGGCGATACCGCCGCGGCGCCCCCACAGGCTGGTGCCGCCGAGGAGCACTGCGATCAGTACGAACGGCGTCAGCAGGAGCGTGGGTCCGCCGGCTGAGGAGAAGGAGCCGAACACGGAGCCGCCCTGCATCGCTTCGCCGGACTGGAACACCGCCACGAGGAAGCCGGCCGAGCCGGCCAGGAACAGCGACAGGAAGGTGCCGCCGAAGAGGGCGAGCACTGAAGCCGCCTCGCGGGGCTCGGTGCCCTCGAGCGCACCCTTGACGCGCGTGAACCGGTCGCGCACCCCGGGAGCGAGACCGAGCAGCCCACCGGCGAGGGAGATCACCGCCGCGCCCGCGAACAGCCACATGCCGTCCGGAGCGGTCCAGCCGGAACCGGACTCGAGGTTGAGGTCTGCGGCGAGCCGGCTCATGAGCGGGGCGGCACCGACGATCGCGAAGGCCAGCGCCAGGCCGGTCATCCACGCCGGGATGCGCAGCGCGAGTGCGAGCACGGTGAACACCGCCGTCGTCACCACCGCGGCCACGGCGGTGATGCCCAAGCCCATCCACGGGTTGGTGCTGACGAACATCGTCGGGGCCGACAGGACCAGGAACGCCATGGCGGGCACGGCCAGGTTGACCGCGCCGAGCCGCAGTGACAGGCCGAGGGCGGTCACGAGCAGCAGCAGCGGGGCCAGGCGGGCCATCTCGGTGTTGGCCGTGTCCATCAGCGGCTGGTCGCCGAAGATCTCGCTGCGCTGTTGGTAGACGAGGAACAGGGCGTTGAGCGTCAGCAGCACCAGGATGGCTTCCCAGACCAGCTGGAAGACGAGCCGGTCGCGCGGCGGCTTGGCCTCGGCGAAGTCGGCGCCGCTCGCCTCGCCGCGGTCGGAGGCGAACGGCACGGTGGGCGAGGCCTCCGGCTGGAAGGGTGCCGACTGCCCGCCCATGTCGCCGTTGCCGACGCTGGGAAGGGCGCCCGGCACGGCCGTCAGCTGCTGGGTCTGGTCGCGCTGCTCGCCGTCCTCGTCTTCGCGTTCAGGGGGTACATAGGTCATTGGAGAGTCCTCTGTGTGGAGGGGATGTTTCTATACGAATCCGGCCCTTACCGTCCGAAACGTCGGTCGCCGTCATCGTATCGAGCGCCCCCGTGCGACTCGTAGCCGTAGTCGTCGGCGCGGGGGTCGCGGAGGTCGTCGAAGACTCCCGAGGCGCCGAACGGGTCGCCGCCTACGCGAGGCATGCTCCCGGTGGTCGCCCATGGGTCGCCGCCGCTGCCGACGGCCGCCAGGTCTTCGTCGTACTGCTCGTAGTCGCCGTCTCGTTGAGCCGGGATCGGGTCGTCTTCGCGCAGGTCGTCGACCTCGCCTGCCCGGTTGGAGAAGGCGAGCTCGTCTTCGTCGGGGAGGTTCATGGCCTCTACGAGACGGGTGACCAGGAAGCCGAGGACGATCGCGCCGAGCGCGATCCAGCCGGGGTCGAAGTTCCAGCCGCGCGCCTCCGCCAGCCACATCAGGGCCAGCAGCAGTGTCGAGGCGAACACGGTCCCGCACACGCCTCCGCGTCGACCGAAGAGGCTGGTGCCGCCGAGCAGGGCCGCGCCGAGCGCCATGACCGACAGGAGGATCGGGTCGGGCAGTCCGGCGGCCCCGTTTTCGGGAACGCCGGTCCAGGCGATGATCACGCCGGCGGCGCCGGCCATCGTCGTGGACATGAGGGTGCCGAAGAAGACGGTGCCGCCGCGCCCGTGCCGGTCGCCGGCGGGCGTGTCGCGGATCGGCGCGAGGCGCTGTCGGACGCCGACGAACGCCCCGACGAGCCCGAGGAACACCGAGAGTCCGATCGCGCCCGCCAGCGCGGCGAGGATGCCGGTGGCGGGCAGTTCGGCGAGCATGAAGTCGGCGGGGTCGCCGGCGGTGCCGGACCAGAGTCCGATCGCGCCGCCGATGACGCCGCTGGCGGCCCAGCCGGGGACGCGGAGCCATGCGCAGAGGATGGCGAGGAAGATGCCGGCGAAGAGGGCGGCACCGAGGCCCGTGCCGAGTGCGATGGCGGTTCCGGAGCCGGAGGCGTCGGTGAAGATCCAGGCTGACAGGAGTGCGATGGGTCCGACGGCGAGGTTGATGGAGCCGATGCGCAGTGAGGTGGCGACGGCGGTGGCGAGGAGTAGCAGGGGGGCGAGGGCGGCCGTGTAGCCGTTCCATGATTGTTCGGCGAATGGTCCGCCGGCGGATTGGGTGAGGGCGAATAGGATGCCGCCGCCGAGGAGCATCAGTCCGATTTCCCAGACGACGTGGACGGCCATGCGGTCGGCCGGTAGTTCGGCGACGACGTCGTGGGATGAGGTCGAATCGCGGTCGTCGCGTCGACTTGGGGTGTCAAACTTCATTTGGCGCACCTCATAACGCGCAATGTATGCGTGATGTACCGGATGGGGATGGAACCGGGTGTTGTGGCTATCCAGTTGAGCTGTCGTCGTCGTCGCGTTCTTGTTGTGGCGGGATTCTGCAGGAGCGTTCCAGCCATAGTGCGGCGGCGGTGAGCCCGGCGCAGGAGACGGTGCCGAGGATGGCTCCCGGCAGGTCGTCGGTGGCGGCGGTGAGTCGGTCGCTTTGGATGGCCAGCCAGATCGTGAAGCCCAGGTAGGCGCCGAAGAAGAGGGCGCCGGCTATGGCGGCGGCCTTGGCGAGGACGGCGTATCTGGCGATCTGGAGTGCGTGGTCGGGGCCTTGGAGGGTCCCGGTGGGTGGTGTGGGGGTCCCGGTTTGCTGGGCGGCTTCCGCCGGTGTTCGCCGCGGGTTCGGGTTCAGCGTCTTTCTGGTGTTCCAGGCGAGCCAGGCCAGGAGTGCGGCGAGCGTGAGGATGGCCGCGGAGTTGTACCAGGCGAGGTCGGGTGCTTGCTGGTAGTAGCGGGCGACGAGCAGCAGTGTGGTGGCGCCGCCGGCTGTGGCGCTGACGGCGAGGGTGGACGGGGCGGTCGGCCTCAGGGTCGGCTGGGGACCGTGCTTGTCGTCACTCATGATCTTCTGACCATATCGGGTGCAGTCGGCGCAATGCGCGCGCGTCCGCGGCTAGGTTGTCGTCGCGGAGCAGGTCGCGGACGCGGCCTTTGCCGGGGAGGTGGGCTTGGCGGTCGATGGCGAGCCAGGGTACGAGGACGAAGGCGCGGAGGTGGGCGCGGGGGTGGGGTAGTTCGAGTCGGGGTTCGGCGCGGTGGACGGGGGTGCCGTCGTCGTTCCAGACGGCGATGAGGTCGACGTCGAGGGTGCGGGGGCCGTAGGGGCGGTCGGGGTCGCGGATGCGGCCGGCGTCGAGTTCGAGGTCTTGGGCGAGTTGGAGCCATTGGTCGGCGCCTTTGGCCGGGTCGGTGGCGATGGCGGTGACGTTGTAGTAGGCGGGTTGTTCGTCGTCGCCGCCCCAGGGTGGGGTTTCGTAGAGGTCGGAGACGGTGTGGGGGCGGATGGCGGTGATGGCGGCGGTGAGGTTGGCTTCGCGGTCGCCGAGGTTGGAGCCGAGGCTGAGGACGACGCGGCTCATGGGCGGTTCCGTTCGATGGTCACGGCGACGTCGGTGAAGTGGTGTGCGATGGGGGCGCCGGGTTTGTGGACGGTGATTTTGGCGCGTTCGACGTGCGGGTGTCGGAGGCAGGCGGTGGCGAGGCGTTCGGCGAGGGTTTCGATGAGGTTGCACGGTTCGCCGCCGACGATGTCGGCGAGGGTGTCGGCGAGGGCGCCGTAGTCGACGGTGTGGGCGAGGTCGTCGGTGGCGGCGGCTTGGGCGGTGGAGGTGGTGAGGGTGACGTCGACGATGAAGTCTTGTCCGGTTTCGCGTTCGTGGGCGAATACGCCGTGGCGGCCGTGCACTTTGAGGCCGGACAGGGTGATGACGTCGGTATCCACGTGCCTGAGCCTACGTCATTCGTTTTCGTGCTCTTTTTCGTCCGCTTCGGCGCGTCCGCGTATGACGAGCCAGGTGGCGGCGGTGAGGATGACGCCGGCCAGGAGGATGGGGATGATTTCGAGGTTGTGGTCGAACCAGCTGGCGAGGTTGACGAATTCGGAGGTGGGGTCGGCGAGGACGACGGCGACGAAGACGGCGGCGATGACGCCGGAGCCGGTGAAGAGGGCGGAGCGCCACCAGATGCCGAGGCTGAAGCGGCGGTTGAGGACTTGGGCGGCGGTGATGATGCGTTTGGCGCGGAGGATGCGGATGGAGCCGATGACGTAGAGGAGTCGGAGGATTTGGGCTCCGCCGGCGGCGACGATGAGGCTGAGGAGGGTGAGGGCGGAGACGAGGAGCAGCCATTTGTGCTGCATGAGCCATTTGCGTTTGTGTTCGGCGGCGAGGAGGAGGATGACGGTCTCTGCCCAGAGGACGGCTCCGGCGGCCCAGCCGAGGATTTTGCCGGCCATGACGAGTTCGCCGTCGGACCAGATGGTGAGGAAGACTGCGGGCACGGAGGCGCACACGGCTATCACCACGGGCAGGGTGAGCCGGCTTTCGATGCGTTGGGCGAAGGCGGTGAGCCGTCGCGGACTCCATCGGGGGGAAGGGGCCACCCTTCTACGGTACCGAAAGGTGTTGGGCGCTATACGTCACTAGGTGTGGGCGTTTTGAGTATGGTGACCGTATGGTCACGCTCGCCGCTTGGACGCGTTCGCAGTCCGGTCGTCTGTCCCAGGAGCGGCGCCGGTCGGATCTGGAGCGGTCGTCGCAGGAGCGGTTCGATGTGCTGGTGGTGGGCGGCGGGGCGACGGGTCTGGGTGCGGCGGTCGATGCGGCCGGGCGCGGGTTGCGGACGGCGTTGGTGGAGGCGCGGGATTTCGGTTCGGGGACGTCGTCGCGTTCGAGCAAGCTGGTGCATGGGGGCTTGCGGTATTTGGAGCAGTTGGAGCTGGGTCTGGTCCGGGAGGCGTTGGCCGAGCGGGGGCTGCTGTCGGAGCGGTTGGCGCCGCATCTGGTGCGGCCGGTGCCGTTCTTGCTGCCGTTGAGGGACGGGTGGGAGCGGCTCTACTATGGCGCGGGCGTGGCGGTGTACGACGTGCTCGCGGCGGCGTGGGGTTCGGGCGCGGCTGCGGGTCGCGGGCGGGGCGGTATGCCGTGGCATCGGCATTTGGGGCGGGCGGCGACGCATTTGGCGTTTCCGGATCTGTCCGGGCGGGTGCGCGGTTCGATCCGGTATTTCGACGGGCGGGTCGATGATGCGCGGCTGGTGGTGACGTTGGCGCGGACGGCTTCGTCGCTGGGCGCGGCGGTGGTGTCGTCGGCGGAGGCGGTGGGTTTCGTCCGGGAGGGCGGGCGTCTGACCGGTGTCGAGGTGCTCGATGTGGAGAGCGGTGAGCGGTATCGGGTTCGGGCTTCGACGGTGATCTGCGCGGCGGGGGTGTGGAGCGACGAGCTGGCGCGGATGGTGCCCGAGCGGATGGGGATGGCGGTGCGGGCCTCGAAGGGCGTGCATCTGGTGCTGCCGGGCGAGGCGATCGATGGGAACGCCGGGGTCATCGCGAGGACGAAGTGGAGTGTCCTGTTCATCATCCCGTGGGACGGGCATTGGATCGTCGGTACGACGGATACCGATTGGAAGCTCGATCCGGCGCATCCGGCGGCGTCGGCCGGTGATGTGGCGTATCTGTTGCAGCAGGCCAGCGAGGTGCTGCGGAAGCGGCTGGACGTGGGGCAGGTGGAGGGCGTGTACGCGGGGCTGCGGCCGCTGCTGCGCGGGGAGACCGAGGAGACCTCGAAGTTGAGTCGGACGCACGCGGTGGTGGAGGCCGAGCCGGGGTTGTTCTTCGTCGCCGGCGGGAAGTTGACGACGTACCGGGTGATGGCCCGTGACGCGGTGGATCGGGCGGTCTCGAGGCTGGGCCGGGAGGTGCCGGCCAGTGGGACGCATTTGCTGCCGTTGCTGGGAGCGGACGGCTTCGGCTGGTTCTGGTCGGAGCGGGAGGCGCTGGCGGACCGTTTCGGGGTGCCGGTGGAGTCGGTTGAGCGGTTGCTGCGCCGGTACGGGAGTCTGGCGCCGCAGGTGCTGCGTCTCGCGGCGGAGCAGCCGCAGCTGGGCCGGCCGTTGCCGGGCGTGGGCGACTATCTGCGCGCCGAGGTGGTGTATGCGGCGCGTTGCGAGGGCGCGCTGCATCTGGACGATGTGTTGACGCGGCGGTTGCGGTTGTCGATCGAGACCTCGGACCGGGGTACGCGCGCGGCGATGGACGCGGCCGGGTTGGCCGGTGAGGTTCTGGGCTGGGACGAGGGGCGGCGTGCTGCGGAGGTGGAGGCGTACCTGCGGCGGGTGGAGGCGGAGCGGCGGTCGCAGCAGCAGCCGGATGACGACGCGGCGGAGGCCGCGCGTTTGGCGGCGGCCGAGATCCGCCGTGTCGAGCCGCTGAGGCGTCCAGAGGCCGCATGGCCGCTGCGATCGGATCGGTTAGACTCGTCTGTCGTCGCCCCAGTAGCTCAGGGGATAGAGCGTCGGTTTCCTAAACCGTGCGTCGCAGGTTCGAATCCTGCCTGGGGCACCGTGTGATGTATCAGGACATGGGAAACGGTCCGAACCTGCGATGGTTGGGGCCGTTTCGCGTTTTATCGGGCGGGCCCTTGGGCTTGCCGGTGCGCTGGTAGTCGCGGGCGTGGTGCCCCGCCCGATCCATTGGCCGGGAGGTTTACCGCTACTTGAGGCCGAGCATCGCCGCGCGCCAGTCGGCATGGACGGCATCGAGGCGGCAGGCCCCGCCGACCTCATCGAGGACTGGTGCGGAGCGAAGCCCGAAGTTCTGAGGACGGTGCCGGGCTCCTCCGGCCCCTATGGGGGTCCGCCGTCTTGGGCATCATCGCGTAGGGCGCGGCTGGCCAGAGCAGTAGCGGAGGCGTGATGCGGCGACTCGGGCCGCAGACCCCGACGGTCTGCGGCCCTTCGGCTCTCAGGACTCCGTTGTCAGCTTGACACGGCGCAGCAGTTGGGAGTTGAGGGCGACCACGATCGTGGAGGCCGACATCAGCACCGCACCGACCGCCGGGCTCAAGGTGAATCCGGCCCAGGCCAGCACACCGGCCGCGAGAGGGATCGCGACGATGTTGTAGCCCGCGGCCCAACCGAGGTTCTCGATCATCTTGCGGTAGCTCGCCTTCGAGAGCCGCCGGACGCCGCCGACGCCGCGCGGGTCCGAGGAGGCCAGGACCACCCCGGCGGACTCGATCGCCACGTCGGTGCCCGCGCCGATCGCGATGCCGACGTCGGACCGCGCCAGTGCGGGCGCGTCGTTGACGCCGTCCCCGACCATCGCCACCCGAAGCCCGCGCGCTTGCAGATCGGCCACGGCCTGATCCTTGTCGGCGGGCAGCACCTCGGCGAAGACCTCGTCGCGGCCCTCGACGAATCCGAGATCCGCGGCGACGGCCTCGGCCACGGCCTTGGCGTCGCCGGTGATCATCGCGATCTTCTGGACGCCTTGGGCGCGCAGGTCGGCGATCGCCTGCCGCGCTTCGGGCCGGATCTCGTCCTCGAGCGCGATGGTGCCGAGCAGCTTCGTCTCGTCGCCGAGGGCGATGAGGTAGAGCACCGTGGCACCGCGATCCGACCAGGTCGCGATCTCGCCTTCCAACTCGCTCGGAGTCTCGATCCCGAGTTCACGGAGCAAGGCCGGACCACCGACCGCGTAGTGGCGGCCGTCGACGGTGGCCTCGACGCCTTTGCCGGTGCGGGAGCGGAAGTCCGAGGCGTGTCCGCCCTCGCCGTGCGCGTGGCCGTGGTGGGCGACGATCGCGCGGGCGAGCGGGTGCTCGGAGTCCGACTCGACCGCCGCGGCCAGGTGCAGCACCTCGTCTCCATCGACGCCTTCTGCCCCGGCGATGCCGGCGACGGTGTGCTCGCCTTTGGTCAGCGTCCCGGTCTTGTCGAACAGGACGGCGTCGACGGTGCGCATACGTTCGATTGCGAGCCGATCCTTCACCAGGATGCCCGTCTTGGCCGACACCGCGGTCGTGATGGATATGACCAGCGGGATGGCCAGGCCGAGCGCGTGCGGGCAGGCGATGACCAGGACCGTGACGGTGCGGACGACGGCCGATGCCGTGTCGCCGAGCAGCGACCAGACCGCGAACGTGGCCACGCCCGCGGCCATGGCGATGTAGAACAGCAGGGCCGCGAACCGGTCCGCCAGGACCTGGCCGCGCCCGCGGGACTCCTGGGCCTGAGAGACCAGGCGCTGGATGCCCGCGAGGGCGGTGTCGTCGCCGACCGCGTCGATGCGCACGCGGATCGCCGAGTCGGTGGCGACGGTGCCGGCCACGACCCGGTCGCCCGTGCTCCGCGGTACCGGACGAGACTCACCGGTGATCATCGACTCGTCCATCTCGGCTTCGCCGTCGACGACCTCGCCGTCGGCCGGGACGCGCGCCCCGGAGCGGACCAGCACCACGTCGCCGACCGCGAGCTCGCCGGCGGGGAGGGTCTCGGTCGAGCCGTCGCCGGTGACTCGCTCGGCCTCGTCGGGCAGCAGCGCCGCGAGGGCGGCGAGGGCCCCTCGGGCCTGGCCGATGGCCTTCATCTCCTGCCAGTGGCCGAGCAGCATGATCGAGATCAGAGCGCCCAGCTCCCACCAGAACTCGAGGTCGAACCAGCCGATACTGGTCGCCAGGGAAGCGATGTAGGCGACGGTGATCGCCGTGGCGATCAGGAGCATCATGCCCGGGGCGCGATCGCGGACCTCGCGGACGCCGCCGACGAGGAACGGCCATCCGCCGTAGAAGAACAAGAACGTGCCGAGCACGGGGCCGACGTACTCCATGCCGGGGAAGTCCAGTGTGTACTCGAACCAGTCCATGATCATGTGGCTGGTCACGACCAGCGGGACCGTCAGAGCAAGGCTGAGCCAGAACTTGCGCCGGAAGACCTCCGGATCGTGACCAGCGTGCTTGTCGTGCCCGCCGTTGCCGGCATGAGCGTCGTGATCACCGTGATCGCCATGGGATCCATGACCCTGATGTGCATCGCGGCCCCGGTGGTCGTCCGCCTCTTGAACGGTCGTCGTCGAACCATGGGGTGTGTGCCGATGGCGCTCGGAGGGTTCGTCGTGACCGGAATGGTCCTCGTGGTGCCTCGCGTCGTCGCCGTGGGCGTGGTTGCTGCTCACAGGAGGGCTCCTTCCATATCGGAGGTCGTCGCTTCGAGCATATACCCCCTGGGGGTATACTGGCAATTGCTTCAACTTCGCCCCTCACGGAGATATTCCACGGAGGAGTGAGTGGGCTCGAGCACGTTCTTCCCGCTCTGGGTCGTCGGCCCGGGCGGCGAGATCTACAAGAATTACGACCAGGGCCTCACCTGGGAACCGGCGATCGAAGCAGTGGGCGCGGCGCCGACCGCGTTCACCGTCGCGGGTGACGAGCTCTTCCTCGCCACCGACGACGGCCGGATTCTCATGAGCGACTGGGGCTGGGCCTGGCGGGAGGCTTTCCGCCCGGCTTCGTGAGCGGTCGCTGCCCGACGGATCGCAGCGATCGCGGCTGCGGCGTCCGGGGCGCGATTTCCGACGGTCGACGCGCCCCGGACCGATTGCTTACAGCCGTGCCTGGATCTCTTGCAGGGTCGCGATCTCGGTGGTCTGGGTGTCGATGACCGCGGCGGCGTTCCGGCCTTCGGCGTGGTGCTCTTCGGCCATGGCGACGACGCCCTCATGGTGGGCGATCATCAGCTCGACGAAGAGCTTGTCGAAATCGGCGCGTTCGACACTGCCGGGAAGCGCCGACCCCGCGAAGTACGCGGCCGCGGCCGACTGAGCGGAAACCGGAAGCCCGCGACGCATCTGATGCGCTGTGGGCGTTATCGCCTCGGCGAGTTCGGTGCGAGAAGGGAAATGGCCGTGGAACGTCACGCGCCCGACCCCGCCCGGGCCGCCCTTCCCTCCGGCGTGGAGGCCGTCGCGGGCGATCATTCGCAGCCTGTGACGGTGGCGACGCACATGGAAGGGGCGCGCCGCTTTCCTCAATTCCAGGGCCATCGGCCACGCCTGTGGGCCCTTCTCGGATTCTACGGCTCCGCGGTGCCGCCGGCGGCACCGCCGGGGTCTTCCTCGGCGGTCTGATCACCGAGTACGCACGAGGCGGACTCGTACGCGGGCCCCGTCGATGACGGCGGTGACGGTGTCGCCCTTCCAGAAGAGGTTCCGGCCTTGGCAGTCGCCGTGGACCCGGCCGCGGGAGTGGGCGCCGGCGAGGTGACGGCACGTGCGCGGCGCGGCGGCACACAGCCGCCGCGCCGGTCGTGGGTTTTACGGGTGGGTGCCGGTCTCAGTTGCAGGAGACCGACGGCCAGGTCCAGTTGCCGTTGTGCTGGATGGTGACGCCGAAGTTGTTGCCGCTGCCGTTGGGCGTGCAGACCATCCGCTGGGCGGTCGGCCAGTTCGCGTTGCAGCTCCAGTACGCGATGACCTTGGCCGGGGACGGGACGTCGAGGACCACGGTCCAGTTGCTGGAGCCGGAGACGTTGACGCCGAGATTGTAGCGGTCGCTCCACTGGCTGCCGGCCGACAGCGCCGCGGTGCAGGCACCACCGCCACCGCCACCGCCGCCACCACCGCCGCCACCGCCGGAGCTGCCGACGGTGATGTTGGAGCTGCCGCTGCTCTGGTAGCCCTCGGTGGCCATGATCATGTAGTAGTTGAAGCTGCCCAGGTTCATGCCGGCGTTGGCCCAGGCGTCGAAGTGGGTGCCGGTGTTGATGGTGCCGCTGCTGCGGTGGCTCTGCCGGACACTCCAGTACTGGTCGAACGTCGCGGTGCCCTCCACCGACGGCTTGTCGTACCGGGTGGACTTGAGGATGTTGTAGGTGCCGCCGTCGTCGTAGACCGTGCCGCGCTGCTCGGCGCCGCTGCTGGGGTTGTACGGTCCGTGCGATTCGACGATGTAGTACTCCACCAGCGGGTTCGCGGTCCAGCCGTACAACGCGAGGTAGCCGTTGCTGCCGTGATTGACCCAGCCGTCGTACTGGACCGACCGGCGGCCGCCGTTCGCCCAGCCCTTGCCGCAGACGAAGTTGCCGGTGTTGCTCCACTGGGTGCTGTAGTTGCCGCCCGAGCCCATCGTCATGGAGACGCTGCCTTGGGTGTCGGTCCAGAACGAGTAGTAGTAGCCGTCGTGGGTGCCCTCCTGGTTGGTCGTGATCGTCTGCTGCGCATTCGCGGTACCGGGCAGCAGCATTCCGGTCGAGCCCAGCGCTAGCGCGCCGGCTCCGCCGAGAATCATGCCCCGGCGGCTGAGTAGCGGTTGTTGGCCGGATTCGTTCTCCATGGCCGTACTTCCTCCTCGTGAAGGCTGGCGGGGGCCAGCCTGCGTGATACGGCTCGACCGGACCTGGCGCGTGCCAGGGTGAGGGCCAATGCCTGTCGGTGCCGTATGACGCGGCGATTTTTCACCGGTCGTCGTGCGGTCGACGGCCGGAGGTGCCGGGTCGCACCAAGCGAGCCGGATCGACAATCATCGATGCCTGTCGATGTAGACAGTATGGTGGCGCGCTGCGGGGTTGTCAATAACTTCCGGAAAAGTTGCGAGAATTCAGTTGCACCCGCCGGCCACGCACGGTGCGCGTCATACCTGGTGCATGGGTGTCCATTAACAAGTCACATCGAAACGTATCGATCGATAGCGGCAAATCGCAGGCATCGGATGCCGAAAGTTTCGGAGCACTTCCGGGCGAGGGAGGCGCGGAGTCGACTGAAGGGGTCGCCGTCACGATCGAGACGGCCGGCGACCGGCGGCACGGTCGGGCTGGATCCTGAGTAGATGGTTCGGGCCCGGCCGGCCTGCGGGAAGGCCCGCTGCGCGCGCTCCCGGCTCGGGCGCAGGCGGGATGGGGTGTTCGTTTCCATTGGGGCGGTTGCCATCAGCGATCGATTCGCTGGTCGCCGCAGGCGTGCACCGTTTGGTGGACGGCTGGTAAACTGGCTGGTCAAGCCGTGATTTCCGCGGCGGCTTCTCGGCTGCCCGGCATCATCGTGCCTTGCCCATACGAGCTCGGGGAGGCCCCCACCGGCCTCCCCGAGTCTCCCCACCAATCACGAGCAAAGTCTCTGTCGGGGGCGCGGCCCGCCGCTAGCGGAACCGCGCGGTATAGATGTCGCCGTCGCGGATCCATGCCAGCTGCAAGGCCGCGAACATCTCGTCCACGATCTCCTCATCGGGCAGCCCGTAGAGCTGTCCGATGCCCCTACTTCGGTAGTGCCACAGCAGTCCTGCGCGCACCTGACCGGCGTCGGCGAAGTGCTTGCCGCACGAGCGGTCGCAGCGGTAGACCGCGTGCCCGCTCCGGTCGTACTCGATCGCCATCACCTGCTGGCACATAGAGCTCCGCAGCTTGCCTGCCGCGGCTGCCTGTAGCAACGTCTGAGCCTCGAGACGCTCCACCATGGCACCCACCCCTCTCCGGGCGACGATCAAGACCTGCCGGCATGGGGCCCGGCCGGTACTGCAAGACGACTAAGCGGGATCCGGTTATGGAGATGCGGGACGCTCGGCCGCGATGGCGGTTGCCGCCGGGGACCGTTTCGCAACGGCCCCCGGCTGTTCCCCACCATGAGCAGCGCCGAATGTCGGTTAGCTGTGAGTCTGGGATCACGATCGCACATTCGCACGGTCATGTCTATGTGCATTGTCACATTCATCATATCATGCATCGACACCGGGCAGATGCACGTGCATCTGAACGCGCATAGGCGCGTGCAGCAACGGAGTGTAATGTGCAACACTGAGCTCGACCAGCAAAGGGAACGTCGGAAAAACCCGGAACATGTGGCTGCTCAAGTCAAGGTGGGGACATGTTCCGGGCACCCTGCGGCCTCTCCGCGCCGGTCAAGCACCCGAGATACCGGCCGGGAAACCGGCCACTGGTGGAAGGAATCTCTGATGGACAAGGCACGCAACGGAACACCGGCCGGCGAACTGCCCGGCTCGCTCTCCTGGCAGAAGAGCAGCCGCAGCGGCCCCCAGGGCGGCAACTGCGTCGAACTGGCGGCCCTCCCGGGTGGCCAGGAGATCGCGGTCCGCAACTCCCGGGACCCGCAGGGGCCGGCCCTGATCTACACCGTCGCGGAGATCCGGGCCCTGGTCGAAGGAGCCAAGGACGGCGAGTTCGACAACCTGCTCGCCTAGCGTGAAGGGTTAGCGGCCCGCGGGCAGCACTCTCACCCTGACAGGACGGCCCCGGCGGCTACCCTGTCAGGGTGAGCGTTTGGTTCAAGGCCCTTCCTGCCTCGACAGTCCGGAGGTGGCAGACATGAGCACCGCATCGCCCCCTTCAGGCGGGTCGGCCGGGGGCCCCACCGCGCTGCGAATGATCATGGGCGGCTACCTCAGACGCCTGCGTGAAGCCAAGAACATCACCCGCGAGGAAGCCGGCTGGGAGATCCGCTCCTCGGAGTCGAAGATCAGCCGCATGGAGCTGGGCCGGGTCAGCTTCAAAGTCCGCGACGTCGAAGATCTGCTGCGGCACTATGGCATCGACGACCAAGACGAGGTCCAGCGCCTGCTCGCGCTGGTGCGCGAGGCCAACCGTCCAGGATGGTGGCACCGCTACGGCGACGCCCTGCCCGACTGGTTCAGTGCCTACCTCGACCTCGAGAGCGCCGCCTCCATGATCCGCACCTACGAGGTCCAGTTCATCCCCGGCCTCCTGCAGACCAGGGACTACGCGCGGTCGGTGCTGATGGTCGGGTACGGGACGACCCCGCTGCAGGAGATCGACGACCGCGTCAACGTGCGCCTGTCGCGCCAGAACGTCCTCACCAAGGACAACCCCGCCACGCTGTGGTCGGTGGTGGACGAGGCGGCGCTCCATCGGCCCTTCGGCGGCGGCGAGATCATGCGCCACCAACTGGAGACCCTCATCGAGTACTGCGAGATGCCGAACGTGCGGATCCAGATCATCCCCTTCAGCCGCGGCGGGCACTCAGGAGCCGGCGGCGCCTTCACCTGGCTGCGCTTCGCCGCCGAGGAGCTCAAGGACGTCATCTACCTCGAACACCTCACCAGCGGCCTCTACCTCGACCGCGACGACGAAGTGGACGCCTACTCGGCGGCGATGGAGCACCTGTGCGTCCAGGCCGCCAGGCCCGACGAGACGCCCGACATCCTCCGCCGCATCCTCGACGAGCGTTACGCTTAGTGACCATCGCACGCACGGGTGCGACCCGTTCGTTTCACCCGAAAGCGGGACAAGAAAAAGGCGCGCGGCTCACCGCGCGCCCGCATCGCCCTCTCCTTACTCCTTGTAGCCGATACCGGCCAGGAGAATCCGCTGCCACGGCTCGAGGTCCTCGGCCGCCGGCACGTCCCTGTCGGGCTCGCCGGGGTACCAGCGGGCCAAGAAGTCCAGGCCAGGCTCGACCAGCGGCAGCCCCAGGAAGTGCTCCCGGATCCGCTCGGGTGTGCGGATCCAGCCGTTGCCCAGGCTTTCCAGGCCGGCCTTCTCCATGTGCTTCTGGAGGGGCTCGCCGGTGTCCACGAAGTCGGTGATGAACAGGTAGGAGCCGCTCGGGCAGGCGTCCAGCAGGACGCGCACCCATTCGTCGGGCCGCTCGTCGTCGTGGAAGTGCATGTGCAGCCCCACGACCATCAGGCCGATCGGACGGCTGAAGTCCAGCATCGCTTTGACATCGGGATGGCCGAGGATCCCCTCAGGCTCGCGCAGGTCGGCGGTCACCACCGTCGTCGAGTCGTCGGTCGCCAGCAGCGCCCGGCCGTGCGCCAGCACGATCGGGTCGTTGTCGACGTAGACGACCTTCGCCCCGGAGTTGATCTCCTGGGCCGCCTGGTGCGTGTTCTTCATCGTAGGCAAACCGGCCCCGATGTCGAGGAACTGATCGATCCCCTGACGCGCCATGTACTGGACGCCCTTGACGAGCGCCTCGCGATTCTCCTTGGCGCAGCCGCCGGCGTCGGGCACGTACTTGACGTACGTTTCCGCCCCCTCGCGGTCGGCGGCGAAATTGTCCTTGCCACCCAGCAGCGCGTCGTAGACGCGGGCGATGGTGGGCTTGCTGATGTCGAATTCGGGTTCGTAGGGCGGGTTCTCACCGGACACGACAGCGGATTCCTCGCTCATCGGCTCCACCTCTCCGTTGAAGGAACGTTCCTGCCATCGTACGACCGCCGATCACCCTGCCGGAGAGCGGGATCACACCGAGCGACCCCACACGCCACAGTAATGAGAGAATGGAACACCGGTCGCCGCAACAACATAGCCGACTTCTGAATCGATGAGGACGACCGCGGTCACGGCGGCAGCAACCCTCACTCCTCGCCGTTCCCCGCCAACTCCGGGTTGGCCTCGATCCACTCGCGGACGGTATCGTCGGCGACCGCGTCCCACAGGGACGCGCCGTTCTCCTCGTCGTAGACGACCACGGACTCGCCGTTGACGTTGTCGGTGCCGTGGTTCGGCGTGGTCAGGAAGACGATGTCGTCGCTGCGCAGGTGCATGAACTCGATCGCGGTGGCCACGACGTTGAAGTCGGTGTCGACCTTGACCGCGTCCGAGACCGACTCGATGAACGAGGTGAGCCTCGACCGGGAGGTGAGGAC
Organism: Glycomyces halotolerans; assembly: GCF_054779575.1. Lineage (NCBI taxonomy): Bacteria > Bacillati > Actinomycetota > Actinomycetes > Glycomycetales > Glycomycetaceae > Glycomyces > Glycomyces halotolerans. Next base: position 33,905 of record NZ_BAAGXZ010000010.1, on the reverse strand, counting down.
ATCGGCCGACACCGCCGCGTCCATGATGGCCTTGATGAGGTCCTGCTGGTGGCGCATGCGGGCGAAGTCCCCGTCCGGGAACTGCTTGCGCTGGCGCACCCAGTCGAGGGCCTCCTCGCCGTTCATGTGGTTCCAGCCCTCCTCGAAGGTGCGGTAGGGCTTGTGGATCGACTGGATCGTCTGCTCGACGTACATCTCGACGCCGCCGAGGGCGTCGACGACCTTGACCAGGCCCGGGAAGTTGATCTCCACGATGTGGTCGATGCGGACGTCGCTGAGCTCCTCGACCGTCTGCACGGTCAGGCTCGCCCCGCCCCAGGCGTAGGCGGCGTTGAACTTCGCGTTCAAGTCCGAGTAGGTGGCGTCCGGGTGCGGCGGCACGTAGACGTACAGGTCCCGAGGGATGGAGATGCCGTAGGCTTCGCTGCCGCGCTCGTTGACGTGCATGACGATCGAGGTGTCGCTGCGGGCGTCGTCCTCGTCGCCTCGGGCGTCGGAGCCGAGGACGAGGACGTTCATCGCGCCGTTGACCTTGTCGGGCCGCTCCTCCTCGGGGATGCCGCCGAGGTCGAAGGCGCGGTCGAGGTCGGAGTTCGCGCTGTTCGCGGTGGTCCACACCGCGGCCCCGGCACCGGTCGCGGCGATCGAGGCGACCAGGCCGACCGCCGAGCCGATCAGCCCGCGGCGGGTCGGGCCGCCGGCGGTCTGCGCGATTCGGGCGCCACCGCCGCCCCCGGAAGGCACCGAGGCGCTGCCCCGGTAATTGGAACCGGAATACGTCATGGCGACAGCTTACGCGGCGGTCGCATCCTGACGGTGCCCGCGAGGGCCCGAGGCGGACCCGGCGTCCGCTGTGGTCTGTGCGCGGCGCCGGTGCGGCTCGGTCGCGAAGAAGTCGATGGTGGCCTTCAGGCCGGCCTCGTAGGGCACCTGTGGGGTGTAGCCGAGCAGTTCGCGCGCCTGTGTGAGGTCGGGGCGGCGGCGCTCGGGGTCGTCGGAGGGCCGGTCGGTGTACTCCACGACCGAGGCCGAACCGGTCAGGCGGATGACGGTCTCGGCGATGTCGCGAACGGTCAGCTCGTACTCGGCGCCGAGGTTCACCGGGCCGTACTCGCCGGACTCCAGGAGCATGACCAGGCCGCGGATCAGGTCGTCGACGAAGCACAGCGAGCGGGTCTGGGAGCCGTCGCCGTGGACCGGGAGCGGCTCGCCGGCCAGCGCCTTGGTGATGAAGGTGGGGACGACGCGGCCGTCGTCGGCTCGCATGCGCGGTCCGTAGGTGTTGAAGATCCGCACGATCGCGGCGTCGAGGCCCTTGTGGCGGCGGTAGGCGGCGGTGGCGGCTTCGCTGAAGCGCTTGGCCTCGTCGTAGCAGGAGCGGACGCCGATGGGGTTGACGTTGCCCCAGTAGGTCTCGGCCTGCGGGTGGACTTGGGGGTCGCCGTAGACCTCGGAGGTGGAGGCGAGCATGAAGCGGGCGCCGTCGGCGAGGGCGCGGTCGAGGGCGTGGAGGGTGCCGACGGAGTCGACGCGGAGGATTTCGACCGGGAGGGTGGCGAAGTCGACGGGGCTGGCGGGGCAGGCGAAGTGGAGGACGGCGTCGAAGGGTTCGTCGCCGACGGGGAGGCCCTGGGTGACGTCGGCTTCGACGATCGTGAGGCCGGGGTGGTCGTCGAGGTTGTCGCGGGAACCGGTGGAGAAGTTGTCGACGGCGGTGACTTCGCAGCCGCGCGCGAGGAGCGCGTCGACCAGGTGCGAGCCGACCAGGCCCGCGCCGCCGGTGACGAGGATCCGGCTGCCAGTTCCGTAAGTAGTCATCAATTCCCCAGATTATCAGAATTGGGCAGGCGTTCACCTGGTCGTAACCGGTCAGTAGGCGCCTTTTCGGCGCAAGACTACAGCGGCGGTGCGCGAGAGGATCTGGAGGTCGGTGGTGAGCGACCAGTTGTCGACGTAGTAGAGGTCGAGGCGGACCGCGTCGTCCCAGGACAGGTCCGAGCGGCCGGATACCTGCCAGAGGCCGGTGATGCCGGGGCGGACGAGGAGGCGGCGGCGGACGTCGCCGAGGAAGTCGCCGTTCTCTGCGGGCAGGGGGCGGGGGCCGACGAGGCTCATTTCGCCTTTGACGACGTTGATGAGCTGGGCGAGTTCGTCGATGGAGCTGCGGCGGAGGAAGCGGCCGACGCGGGTGATGCGCGGGTCGTCCTTCATTTTGAACAGCAGGCCGTCGCTCTCGTTGTGCATCATCAGGGCGGCTTGGCGTTCTTCGGCGTCGATGTACATGGTGCGGAACTTCCAGCAGCGGAAGGTCTCGCCGTCGCGGCCGACGCGGGCTTGGCGGAAGAAGACGGGGCCGGGGCTGTCGAGTTTGATGGCGATGGCCACGGCCAGGAAGAGGGGCGAGAGGACGATGAGGCCGAGGGCGGCGGAGGTGAAGTCGAGGATGTTCTTGATGAGCCAGCCGACGCCGGAGATCTTGGGTTCTTCGAGGTGGAGGAGGGGGAGGCCTTCGACGGCGCGGATGTGGACGCGGGGGCCGGCGATGTCGGTGAGTTGGGGGGCGACGATGAGGTCGCGGCCGGTGCCTTCGAGCTGCCAGGCGAGGCGGCGGAGGTCGGTGGAGTCGGCCGATGCGGTGCCGCAGACGGCGAGGGTGTCGGCTCGGATGTCTTCGGCGCAGGTGACGACGTCGGTGCCGGCGAAGACGGGGACGGGGGTGTCGAGGTCGCGGACCGAGGAGGCGCCTTCGGTGACGTAGATGCCGACCGGGAGGAGTCCGGCGTCGGTGTTGCGGCGGACGGTGCGGTAGACCTCGAGGGTTTCGGGGTAGGAGCCGATGAGGAGGAGTCGTTGGACGGCGCGGCCGTGTCCTCGGGCTTTGTGGAGGGCGAGGCGGGCGGCGTAGCGGGAGCCGGCGATGAGGAGGGCGGCCGACAGGAGGATGACGGCGACGGCGACACGGGAGACGTCGGCTTTGAAGGTGAGGGCGAGGAAGGAGACGAGGGCGAGCATGAACAGGGAGGCGCGGACGACGCGTTTGAATTCGTCGTTGCCCATCCCGAAGTAGCGGCGTTCGTAGGCGCCGTTGCCCCAGAGGACGGCGACCCAGGTGAGGGGCAACAGCAGCCAGACGATGAAGCGGAACAGCTGCATTTCGGTGCCGGGGTCGAAGCCGGCGTCGGCGTGGGGGGTGAAGTTGACGGCGATGGCCGAGCCGGCGAAGGCGGCGACGAAGTCGACGCCGACGAGGGCGGCCTGGTAGGCGCGGTGCCAGCGGGAGACGCGGGCGAGACGACGCCAGGCCGAGCGGGTGACTCCGTTGGTGACGAGCTTCGGATCTCCGTCCTCGCGCGCGCCGGTCACTTGAGTCCCCGTCCGTTCGATCTTCCCGGCTGGGTATTGCTTAGCTGGGCGTTCCAGGCTCGTCGCCACTGCACATCCCTGCGGTCGTCAGCTTACGGTGGAGGTGAGTGTCTGCGGGGGGAGATCGTGCTGACCGATCCCTACCGGGCGCCCGCCGACACGGTACCCGACAACCTACACCTATTCGCGCTTTGCGGTATCTTCGGCCGAGCTGGAAGCCGTGCGCGCCACCCGGAGACTGTGTGAGGGAAATACTGTGAAGATCGTCGTCGCTCACAACCGGTATTCGTCGGCGCAGCCGTCGGGTGAGAACACGATCGTCGACTATGAGATCGGCGCGTTGAGCGAGGCCGGCGTGTCGGTGGTGCCGTTTCTGCGCTCCTCTGATGAGATCGGTTCGCTCCCGGTGCACCGGAAGGCGGCGTTGGCGGTGTCGCCGGTGCATGCTGCGGGCACGCAGCGGGAGTTGGCCGCGCTGCTGGAGGTCGAGCGCCCGGATGTGCTGCATCTGCACAATCCGTATCCGCTGCTGTCGCCGTCGGTGGTGACCACGGCGCATCGGGCGGGCGTGAAGGTGGTGCAGACGATTCACAACTATCGGCACGACTGCGTGAACGGCCTGTATTTCCGCGACGGGCACGACTGCCGGGACTGCCATGGGCGGCGTTGGAACGGTCCGGGGGTGTTGCACGGCTGCTATCGGGGGTCGCGGGCGCAGAGCGCGGTGATGGCGGTGGCGCTGGGGGTGCATCAGCCGACATGGCGGTCGGTGGACCGGTTCATCGCCTTGACCGATCCGATGGCCGACTATCTGCGCAGTATCGGTATCGATGCCGACCGTATCCGGGTGAAGCCGAACGCGGTGGCCGATCCGCTGGAGGGCGGGGCGGGCCTCTCGGATGCGGGTGAGGGGTTCTTGTTCGCGGCGCGGCTGGTGCCGGAGAAGGGCGTCGAGCTGCTGTTGGAGGCGTGGCGTCAGGCGCGGCTGGGAGTGCCGCTGCGGATCGCCGGGGACGGGCCGCTGCGGCCGCTGGTGGAGTCGGCCGCGGGCGCCGACGGCATCGAGTACTTGGGTCAGTTGGCGCCGCAGGAGCGTGACGCGGCGCTGGGGCGCTCGGCGGCGGCGGTGATCCCGTCGGTGTGGCAGGACATTCTGCCGACCTCGGGGATCGAGGCGCTGGCGACGGGCCGGGCGGTGGTGGCCACGCGCATGGGCGGGGCGCCGTTCATCGTCGGTGACGGCACGGAGGCTCCGGCAGGGGTGGCGGTCGAACCGAATCCGAAGGCGCTGGCCGCGGGCTTGGAGCTGGTGGCCGGCCGGGCGGGCTCGTATGCGGCGAACGCGCGGGCGCGCTATGAGTCGGTGTTCTCCCCCGAGGTGGTGTTGAAGCGGCTGTTGGGCGTCTACGAGGAGCTGCTCGATTAGGCCGAGTTTGATAGCCGGTCGGGGCTGTTGAACGCGGCCTAAAGGCTGGCGCGGGCGGCGTTGGCGATGCTGGCGAGCAGGAAGAGTGCGTTGACGGCGCCGAAGAGCAGCATGACCGCGGCCATCGCTTCGGGCCAGAGGAGGGCCAGCGCGATGACGGTGATGGCGAAGCTGTAGTCGCGGACGAGTTTGATGAGGCGGACGGCGAGGTTGTCGGCGGTGACCAGGGACATGCTGGAGTCTTCTTTGGCCATGACGGAGGTGACGAGGTTGGTCATCCACAGTGCGGCGAAGGCGGCGCCGGCCCAGGCGGGGATGCCGGGGGTGTAGGCGTGGGTGACGGCGACGACGACGGCGACGACGGAGGTCTGGATGGCGACGTCGCTGAGGATGTCGGTGCGGGCTCCGGCTTCGGAGCCGGTGCGGGTGACGCGGGCGAGTTGGCCGTCGGCGCAGTCGAGGGTGTAGGCGATCTGCCAGGCGATGAGGGCGGCGAGGGCGACCGGCCACCATGGAGCGCCGTCGCGGGCCAGGGGGATGTAGGCGATGACGCCGGCGGAGGCGAGGAGGCCGAGGGCGAGGTTGGTGAGGGTGAGGTGGGTGGGCTTGAGGCCGAGTCGCGATGCGAGGTAGGCGAAGTGCGCGGCGATGCGCTGGTTCTGCATGGTGAGGAGGCCGCCGCCGCGCAGGGCGGCGTGGAAGTCGGCCGGGCGGGGCCGGGGCGCGCTCTGATCGGTCACGCGCTGATACTACTCGCGCCTGGTAGCGCACCCACCGTTGCCAACGGGGATCGGTTTGTGTCAATCTTCTGACACCACTGGGAGTAGTCGATCCCTAATATATGCGTGAACCATATCAATTGGTGCGTAAAGACATCTCCCTTGGTAGCTGCGAAGTGACCTACCGTCTTAAGGTTGATGAACCATCGATTCCTGGGGAGGAAACATGGGCGACGAGGTGAGCGGCTCTGCCTTGGCGCATTGGGATCAGGCCGCCTACCGGGCGAAACTCCGATCAGGACGCGAGGCCCTGGAGCAGCTGCTGACCGATCACCGCCTGGACGGCGAGAGGCCGCTCACCGGAGTCGAGCTGGAGCTGGATCTGCTCGAGCACAACGGCGATCCGGCGTTCACCAACGACGCCGTCCTCCAGTACCTCCACACGACAGGGGACGAGGACGCTCTCTACAGTGCCCAGCACGAGCTGGGTGCGTTCAACCTGGAGCTGAACCTGCCGCCGCGGCTGCTGGACGGGGCGGGGATCTCGTGGTACGAGGCGGACCTGGTCGCGGCGCTCGCCGAGGTGCGCGAGGCCGCCGAGAAGGCCGGGACGTACGTGTGCCCGATCGGGACGATGCCGACGCTGTGCACTGAGCACATCGGACTGGAGGCGCTGTCGTCGGCGAAACGCTACCGGGTGCTCAACGACGAGATCATGGCCGCACGCGGCGAGGACGTCCACATCGATATCAGCGGCGCCGAGTCGGTCCGCTTCTCGTGCCCGAACATCGCCCCGGAGGCGGCCAACACCTCGGTGCAGTTCCATCTCCAGGTGGCCCCGGAGGACTTCGCGCGCTACTGGAACAGCGCCCAGGCGGTCGCCGGGGTGCAGGTCGCGCTCGGCGCCAACTCCCCCTACCTGTTCGGCCGCCAGTTGTGGGCCGAGACCCGCATCGTGCTGTTCGAGCAGGGCACCGACACCCGCCGGGCCGCCGAGCGGGCGGCGGGGGCGATGCCGCGGGCCTGGTTCGGTTCGCGCTGGATCGACAGCGTCCTGGACCTGTTCGACGAGAACTACAAGCATTTCGCGCCGCTTTTACCGCTGTGCGGGCCAGAGGACCCACTCGACGTCGTGGCCGGCGGCGGCGTGCCGGTGCTGCGTGAGCTGCGGTTCCACAACGGCAGCATCTACCGGTGGAACCGGCCGGTGTACGACATCCGGTCGGGCCGCCCGCATCTGCGGGTGGAGAACCGGGTGCTGCCTGCCGGGCCGACGGCGGTCGACATCTGCGCGAACATGGCGTTGTTCTACGGATTGGTGGCCTATTTCGCCGAGCGGACCGAGCAGTTGACCGACCGGCTCGACTTCGCCACGGCCGCGGCGAACTTCGAGGCCGCCGCCAAGCACGGCATCCAGGCCGACCAGGTCTGGCCGGGGCTCGGCCTGCTGCCGGCCAGGAAGCTCGTGCTCGAGCACCTGCTGCCGCTGGCCGGCGAGGGGCTCTGCTCGCTCGGGGTGGTGCGGCGCGACGCCGACCGGTTCCTGCAGGTGGTCGAGCAGCGCTGCCGGCGCGGGGTCAACGGCGCTTCGTGGCAGGTGGCGCGGGTGCAGATGGCCGAGCACCGCCAGCGCCTGCAGCGGCCGGAGGCGCTGCGGGCGATGGTGTTGGACTACGCGGCCCAGTCGGCCGAGGGCCGACCGGTCCACGAGTGGGAGCTTTAGGAGTCCTCTTCAGGCTCTTCGGGTTCGGCGTCGGTGAGTTTGCGGCGGTTGCGTCCGGTGGACTTGCGGGGGCGGCGCTTGGGTTTGGTCTTGCTCTTGGTCTCGGGCTCGGTTTTGGTCTCCGGGTCGGCGGTGATGGTCGCGGCCGAGCCGTCGCCGGCGGGTTTGAGGTCTTGGACCCAGTCGACTTCGGGGTCGGCTTCGGCGGCGCCGTCGGCGTCCGGTTCCGCGGGCAGGTCCTTGGTGTCGCCGGCGTAGGCGGATTCGGGGGCTTCGGGGGTAGTCCAGGCGCCTGCCTGGGCGGGGATCGGGTCGGCGGTGTCGTCGTCGGCGCGGGCGGTGTCGTCGAGCTGGCCGCCGGAGCGGGGGATCGCCGAGACGATCAGGGAGCCGAGGAGTCCGGCGATGGCGGCGTAGGGGCCGACGAGGATCACGGCCATCGATTCGGCGTTGTCGAGGCGGGAGGGTCCGGCGACGAGGTGGGCGACGGTGACGATGAGCGGCCCGGCGACGCCTGAGGCGGCGGCGATGCGGTAGCCGGAGTTGGTGATCGGGCCGCGGCGGGCCAGGATCGCGACGATCGCGCCGATGAGGGCCGAGCCGATCACGAACGGGACGGCGATCGACAGTCCGCGCCGCCCGAGGACGGATTCGGGTCCGGCCCATGAGCCCCATACGGCCAGTTCGGTCACGGGCGTGGCAGGTTCGCCGATCTTGACGAACACGGCCAGGACGGCCAGGACCCAGATCAGGGCGATCGAGGCGCCGACGTTGACGGCGACCGAGCGGGAGCCGAGGCCGATGAGGGTGAGCACGAAGCCGACGGCGGCGCCGATGCCGGCGGCGACGAGCGGTTCGGTCGGGAAGGAGGCGAAGACGGCGCTCTGCTCGGCCGAGAGGGCGACCAGGGGGCCGACGAGGAACGAGCCGGCCGCGGAGGCGACGACGGCACCGACGCGGACGGCCGGGGAGCCGGTGTCCGAGCCGTGACCGCCGATGACGCCGGAGGCGAGGCCGCCGACGACGCAGGAGGCGGCGGCGAACCAGGAGACCCAGGCGAGGTTCGCGTTGGTGCGGAGGTCGAGCACGGGGTCGGTCGAGCCGGGGGCGGCCTCGGCCCAGGACAGCAGTCCGAAGCCGTAGGCCAGGCCGAGCTGGGCGAGCGCGGCGGTCGCGGCGACGGCGAAACCCACGCCGAGCACATTGGCAGTGGTCTTAGGTGACATACATCGCACCGTACTGCGTGTACGCAGAGAAGTCCTTCAGGGCCGTTCCCGTCACGGCCTCGGCCGGGTCTGACTGGCGTAAACGCGCTCGAACCGGACGGTGGGCCGCGGTTATGCTCGGAGAGTCAAGGCCACCTGCCCGGTCGCCGTGCTGAGACCATGCCGATCGCAAACTGGAGCATGAATGACTGACGCCTTTGAGGCCCTCACCGCGAAGCTCGCGGCCGCCGACCCGGAGATCGAGCGGCTGATCGAGGCGGAGGGTCGCCGGGAGTCGGAGAAGATCCGGCTCATCGCCTCCGAGAACTACGTCTCCGAGGCGGTCATGGAGGCGACCGGGTCCATCCTGACCAACAAGTACTCCGAGGGCTACGCCGACCGGCGCTACTACGAGGGCCAGCAGTACATCGACCAGGTCGAGCAGCTGGCCGTCGAGCGCGCCAAGGAGCTGTTCGGCGCCGACCACGCCAACGTGCAGCCGTACTCGGGCTCGCCGGCGAACCTGGCCGTCTACATGGCGTTCCTCAAGCCGGGCGACACCGTCATGGGCATGGCCCTGGACATGGGCGGGCACCTGACCCACGGCTGGGGCGTCTCGGCCACCGGCAAGTGGTTCAACCCGGTGCGCTACGGCGTCCGCAAGGACACCGGCCGGGTCGACCTCGACGAGGTCGCCGAGATCGCCCGCCGTGAGCGGCCCAAGCTCATGATCTGCGGAGGGACGGCGATTCCGCGGACGATCGACTTCGAGGGCTTCGCGCGGATCGCCGCCGAGGTCGACGCGGTGCTGCTGGCCGACATCGCCCACATCGCGGGCCTGGTGGCCGGCGGTGCGCACCCGAGCCCGGTGGGCCACGCGGGCGTGGTGTCGACCACGACCCACAAGACGCTGCGCGGACCGCGGGGCGCGATGCTCATGTGCGACGCCGAGCACGCCAAGGCCATCGACAAGGCGGTCTTCCCGGGGCTGCAGGGGGGCCCGCACAACCACACCACGGCCGCGATCGCGGTGGCGCTGCGCGAGGCGGCCCGTGAGTCGTTCCGCGACTATGCGGCGCAGATCGTGAAGAACGCCAGGGCTCTGGCCGCGGCGCTGACCGAGCGGGGCTACGACCTCGTCTCGGGCGGGACCGACAACCATCTGATCCTGGTGGACCTGACCAACAAGGAGATCGGCGGGAAACCGGCGGCGAAGGCCCTTGACGCGGCCGGCATCGAACTGAACTTCAACGCCGTCCCGTACGACCAGCGCAAGCCGTTCGACCCGTCGGGGCTGCGCATCGGCACCGCCGCGGTGACGACCCGCGGCATGACCGAGGGCGACATGGACCGGATCGCCGGCTGGATCGACCGGGTGATCGGCGCGGCCCGGGCCGAGAAGGACTCCGAGTACGAGGTGATCGCCGCCGAGATCCGCGAGTTCTGCCGGTCCTACCCGATCCCGGGCTGGCAGGCCTAGAGGCAGCGAAACGGCGAAGGCGCCCGGCCGGCCGGCCGGGCGCCTTCGCCGTTTCGCTCGGCAAACGCATGCAACCGGGGATGAATGTTGCGCGTGTTGTCTCAGTCGGAGCCCGTTACCCCCATCCGACTCACATAACCCGATCAATCGAATCAGCAGAATCGGAGCTCTATGAACTCCCCCGACCCCCGGCGTCGTGCGACTCGCTTCGCCGCCGCGGCGGCAGCCGGCCTTCTCGCGGCCGGCACCGCGGCCCTCCCCGCCACTGCCCAGAGCGCGGACTACCCCTTCCTTCACGGCAACGTGACCATCGAGGAGGTGGCTCCCGGCGGCACCGTCGAAGTCTCCCCGAGTTTCGTTCAAGAAGGGCCGCTGCCGGATGACACGGTCGCCCTGGTGGTCAGTTTCAGTGACTCGTTCTCCCGGATCGGTCTCGATCTGGCCGGCGCCGAAGCCCAGGCGGCCTACGACAACTGCGTCGAAGCCTCAAGCCCGATCTCCGGTGGCGTCGTCTGCGCCGTGACCGATTACACCGACAGCCCGGGCACCGCGTTCACCATCAGTGACGCCTCGCCGGTCACCTACGACATCGACGAGACCACGGTCGGACCGATCGACGTCTGCAGCTGCATCTACTACGTCAAGTCCGTCAACGCCGAGACCTATGAATCGATCTTCGGCGATCTGTCATGGAACGACGAATCGGGGAACCTCTTGACACTGGATGACTCGGGAGACGCCGCGAGCACTGTGGGCGGCGACCGCGACTCCGGCACGATCACCATCTCCAACACCGAGCACCCGTTCGATCTGTCGATCGACGATGTGGACGTCGAGGGTTCCGAGGGAGACGAAGTCACCGTGACCGTACCGGTCACCAATGAGGGACCGGCGATCGCCGACGACCGCACCGACACTCACGGCTCGTACGAGGTGCGGGCTCAGCTGCCGGCCGGGCTCGAACTGGTTCGAATCGACAGCGACCCCCACGAGCAGTGGCAGTCCGAGGGATGGAACTGTCTCCACCCCAAGTCGCTCGCCGTCGAATATGAGTACGAGCAGGACAAGACCGAACTCGAACGGTTCGACCTCGCCTGCATGTTCCGGGAACTGGCGGTCGGCGAGTCGGTCGAGCTGACATTCACCGTTCGCATCACCGACGATGCCGCCGCAGACGACGGACTGCTCGAAGTTCGCGAACGCATCGACAGCCCGCACACCGACTCGCTCGACGGCGACCTGGAGAACAACCTCGCGGTGATCGGCGTCAACGCCGCCGACCTGATCGGCGGCGACGACGGTGAAGGCTCCGGCAAGCTGAAGGAGACCGGATCGTCGATGACGATCGTCATCGGCGCTGCCGCCGCGGCGTTGGCCGCCGGCGCGGTCATGTTCGTGGTCGTGCGCCGGCGCAAGGCCGCCGCAGACTGGTAGACGGCTCGGTATCGACCGATATCGACGAGGGGGTGCCCGGTTCCTCGGAACCGGGCACCCCCTCGATCTATGTTCGTCAGTCGAAGACCTCTTCGATGCTGGAGGCGCTCAGCGCACGCTCGAACCAGCGGTCGAGCTCTTCGATGTCGGTGCAGCTCTCAATGCGCTGCCGCGCCTCGGCCGGAACATCGATCCCTCGATGGCCGAGCAGCTTCACCAGTGACTTGGCTTCGCCGCGCAACTCGCCGCGCAATTCACCGCGCCGCTCACCGCGCTGCTCGAGTTGACCGGCCGGGCTCTCGCGGTACTCCTGGTACGTCAAGCTCATATAATCCTCCAGTACTCGGCATGCCTCCTGCGAGAGCAGTCGCCACGCCCATCCAGCATACTTCTTGCGCTCGGGCTCGGGAAGCTCGTTGAGGCGGCGCCCCAGCGTATGGGCTATCGATTCGGTCTGCGGCCCGACTCGGCACATCGCCGCCGACAGGATCAGGAGCTCGGCCGCTTCCCGGGCCGAACGCTCCTCGGTGACCTTCAGCAGCTCGTCGGGGCCGATGACCGCCGGGAGCAGCGTGAAGCCCGGCGGCCCGATCTCGATCGGCCGGCCCGCCCAGTGCGCGGTCGCCGCGTCGGTGCAGATCACCAGCAGCCACACCGGGCATTCGAGCCGCTTCCTGAGGATCGTCAAGTACATCGGCCAGCTGTAGTACTTGCCGTCGTCCTGGCTGCGTTGGATCTCGGTGACGATCGCGAACACGGCGACACCGAACGCGTCGCGGAAGACGCTCACGTTGTCGCAGTTCAGTTCGATCGGGTCGTTGTCGGTCAGTGCCTCCGACTCGGACTCGACCGTCGAGTACGGGGGCACCGTCGCACCGATCGTCTTGACGAGCAGTTCGGCCGCCAGTTCGGGCCGCTTCTGGAAGAGCCGGATCGGAATCTCGTGCTGGTGGGAGACCATGGGGCGCACGCTAAGCGGCGCATCGCCGTACGCCGCGGAAGCAGACGGCGAGTCCTCGTGTAAGTTGCGCCACGACGGGATTCGTTCCCGGGGAAAGCGAAACGCGCTGGCCTCGTCGGCTCAGCGCGTCGCGTGTGTAGTTGAGTTATGCAGTCCGGCGAGGCACCTTGTGGGTGCGCTGCACCTTCGCCTTAGCGGGTGGCGCCGACCAGGGCACGGCGCTCGACGCGGTCGGCCACGCGGCGGAGGACGCCGGCGGTCGAGGTCCGGACCTTGTCCCGGGTGGTGTAGCCGGCGACGTACGCCTTGTTCGCACGGCCGTCGTCGACGACCGGAGCGTTCGGCAGCGCCGAGGTGGCGAGGGTGTTGGCGGCGTCGACTGCGAGGTATGCACCTACGAACTCGTTCATGTTGTCGTTTCCTTCCCGGCATGGTGTGCCGGATAGTGGATTTCTCGGGGAGACCGCCCGTCGATGACGCCATTGTCGACGGCTACGGTTCGATGCTTCCGCATCGGGACCGGGGGGCTTGAGGCCAGATCGGGATTGCCGCTTCTTCGCTGTGCCTCCCGGCTTCGGTTTCCATGCTATGGCTTCCACGCCGGGGGAATCCAGCGATTTCGCGCGCGTCACAGGTGTCCCATACCACTGTCCATAATAGCCTTAGTTACCGTTCGGTTATCGAATTCCGCGGCGGCGGTTCGCCACATTGGCGGTAGTCTGTCCCCATGCGGGAGTTGGGAATCCGGGTCGGCCATTGGACCGGCGAGCACACCGGCTGCACGGTGCTGCTGTTCGACGAGCCGGCGCTGGCCTCCGGCGAGGTGCGGGGCGGCTCGCCGGCCAGCCGCGAAATCGAGCTGCTCGACCCCGTCCGCGGGAACTCCGGGATCGACGCGGCGCTGCTGACCGGCGGCTCGGCGTTCGGACTCGCCGCCGCCGACGGAGTGATGCGGTGGCTCGCCGAGCGCGGACGCGGCGTGAACACGCCCGGGGGCGTGGTGCCGATCGTGCCGACGCTCGGCCTCTACGATCTCGACGGCAGCGGCGTGGTCCCGCAGGCGGCGGGCGGATATGAGGCGTGCGAGAGCGCCGCGGGCGCCGAAGCCGAGCCGGAGCTGGTCGGACCGGTCGGCGCCGGACGCGGAGCCACGGTCGGCCAGTGGCGCGGCGCGGCCCTGCCTTCGGGACTGCGGGCGGCGACGCCGCGGACCGGCGAGCTGGTCGTGAGCGTCCTGGCGGCGGTGAACGCCTTCGGCGAGCCGGGCCCGCTGGACCGGGACCTGCTGGAGCCGGAGGGCTTTCCGACCGGGGCCGGCCGAGGAGCCTTCGGCCGCAACACGACCATCGGCGTGGTGGCGACCAACGCGCGGCTGAGCAAGGTCGAGTGCTGCCTGCTCGCCCAGGGCGCGCACGACGGACTGGCTCGCGCGGTCAGCCCGGTGCACACCCGCATGGACGGCGACGCGTTCATCGCCGCCGCCACCGGGAAGGTCGCCGCATCGGCGGACGTGGTCCGGGCACTGGTCGTCGAGGCGGTCGCCGAAGCGATCGGCGAGGCCTGAACGTCCGATCCGCATCGGCAGGTCTCGATTCGATCAATTACTCCCCTTAACGGCCTGCAAGGCCGCCGGCGAACCGTATGGTGAGAAGCAGCGGTTCGGGTTGTCCGCTTTGCCGGGGCTGTGAGCACAAAAAACAGGGGTTTTCCTGCGATGATCGCCACGGTATGATCAGCGTCATTGCCCAAAAACCTTCGATTGTGAGGTAATCACATGGTCGATCTTTCGGGTCCGATCATCACGACCTTCATCGCCTACCTCGTCGTCATGGTGCTCATCGGTGTCTGGGTCTACCGGCGCACGAAGACGCTGTCCGACTTCGCCCTCGGCGGACGCTCCCTCAACGCCCCGGTCGCCGCCCTCTCGGCCCAGGCCTCCGACATGTCCGGCTGGCTGCTCATGGGCCTGCCCGGCGCCGTGTACGCCGCCGGCATCGGCGAAGCCTGGATCGCCGTCGGCTTGGCCGCGGGCACCTACCTCAACTGGCTGTTCGTCGCCCCGCGCCTGCGCACCTACACCGAACGCGCCCACAACTCCATCAGCCTCTCGGCCTACTTCGAGTCCCGCTTCGAAGACCGCACCTCCATGCTGCGGATCGTCTCGGCGCTCATCATCGGCGTGTTCTTCACTCTCTACGTCGCCTCCGGCCTGGTCGCCGGCGGCCTGCTGTTCGAGACGATCTTCGGCGTCGAGCCCGACGTCGCCATCACCGTGGCCGTGGCCGTCATCGTGGTCTACACCTTCCTCGGCGGCTTCCTGGCGGTGTCGTTCACCGACTTCATCCAGGGCACGCTCATGTTCCTGGCGCTGGTGGTCGTGCCGCTCCTGGCCGTCGGCGCGATCGGCGGCTTCAACGCCATGTTCGGCGACGTCGAGGACTCCAGCCCGAACCTGCTCAACTGGGTCGACGAGGCCTCGTTCACCGCCGGTGACGGCTGGGCGGCCGGCGACACGCTCAGCTGGGTCGCCATCGCCGGACTCCTGGCTTGGGGCCTGGGCTACTTCGGGCAGCCGCACATCCTCGCCCGCTTCATGGGCATCCGCTCGGCCGCCCACGTCCCCACCGCCCGCCGCATCGGCACCACGTGGGTGCTGGTGACCCTGGCCGCGGCCGTGTTCGTCGGCCTCGCCGGCATCGCCTACCTCGACGAGCCGCTCGACAACCCCGAGACGGTCTTCCTGGCGCTGACGCAGGACCTGTTCAACCCCTGGATCGCCGGCATCGTCCTGGCCGCGGTGCTCGCCGCGGTCATGTCCACCGCCGACTCCCAGCTGCTGGTCGCCTCCACCGCCGTCACCGAGGACTTCTACCGGCGGTTCTTCCGCCGCGAAGCCCGCGACGCCGAACTGGTGTGGATCGGCCGCGGAGCCGTGGTCGTCGTCGCCCTCATCGCCTACTTCCTGGCGCTGCAGGGCGGCACGGTCCTCGACATCGTCGCCTACGCCTGGGCCGGCTTCGGTTCGGCGTTCGGACCGATCGTCATCCTGTCGCTGTACTGGTCGCGCATGACCTGGCTCGGCGCGCTGGCCGGGATGCTCGCCGGCGCGACCACCGTGGTCGTCTGGGAGAACGTCGGCTCGCCCGGCGGCGTCTACTCGATGCTTCCCGGCTTCGCCGCGGGTCTGCTGGCGGCCTGGATCTTCGGCATGATCGGGCGCCGCCCCGACCGCGAATGGACCGGCGCCTACCGCGAGACCGACGAAGAGGAGGCCGAACCGGCCGCTCAGTAAGACTTACGAGCCCGTTTCATCTGGTACATCGCCTGGTCGGCAGCCCACAGCGTCTGCGCGGGGTTGCCGCCAGGCACCAGCCGGGCCCACCCGATCGAGACGTCGACCGGCGTGCCCGGAACCGAGTACTCCCAGTTCTCAGCGGCCACGGCCACCCTGATGCGCTCGGAAACCGCGTCGGCGTCGTACTCGGTGGCGCCCGGCAGGACCAGGATGAACTCGTCGCCGCCGGTCCGCGCCAGCAGGTCCCCCGAACGGGTCACGCTCGACAGCAGCGCCGCCACCCGCTGCAGTATCGCGTCGCCGGCCTGGTGGCCGTGGGTGTCGTTGACGGCCTTGAACCCGTCGAGGTCGAGCACCGCGATCATCCCCTCGCCGACGATCTCGGCCAGGAACGCGTCGAGGCGGCGCCGGTTCGGCAGCCCGGTGAGGTCGTCGGTGTTGGCGCGGTCGGCCCACCCGGCCGCGGCCCGGCGAAGCTGGTCGTGGTCGACCAGCGCCGCAGCCGAGTCCAGGTAGATCGTGTGGAACTCGTTGATCTGCTTGTAGAGGGCGTACGTCGTCTGGTGCGCGGCCAGGATCGACTCGGCGTGGTCGCCCTTGGCGACCATCGCCAGCGACCGCAGGTGCTCGGGCTCCATCACCCCGATCGTCTCGTCGCCGATCTCGCGGGCCTCGAGCGTCTCCAGCGCCTCATTGCCGCGGCCCTGCGTGATCAATCGCGAGGCTCGGGCGAGCGCCCGCAGGTCCAGGGCCTCGGCCGAGGAGGTCGTGGGCGGCAGCAGCTGCTCGACCGACCACTGCTCGCTGAAACCGAGCAGGCCGAGCCTGCCGAGGGCGTAGTGGATCCATTCGAGCTCGCGGGTGTCGAGGTCGTGCAGGTGGGGTTTGACGCGGCGCAGCTCGCGGCGGAGCATGCCGATGCAGGCGTGCGGGTCGCCGGTGTAGTAGGCCAGGAGGGCCTCGCGGACGCGGATCTCGACCCCTTCGACCGAGGAGCGGGGGATGCCGATGCGCTCGGCGAGCATGTGGCACTGGTCGAGCGCTTCGGTCGACTGCTGCTGATAGCCGCAGTTGCTCATGACCACCGCCAGGTCGTACCAGGCGTCGACGGCGGCCTGGCTGACCTCGTTCATCGAGCGCAGCGCGCGCGAGGCCAGGACCAGGTGCTGCGCGGTGAAGTGGAGGGACTTGACGTGGTGGTGGTGGTACCAGGCGGCGAGGGCGTGGAACTCGCCGGTGAGGCGGTAGTCGCGGCAGCGGCGCACGGCCGAGTCGGACTGGTCGAGGGTGGCGGGGATCTCGGTGATCGCGCGCTGGTTGATCTGGCCTTGGAGGATGAAGAGCCAGGCCTGGGCACGGCGCTGAGCCGTCGGTGCGTTGTAGGCGATCGTGGTGGCGTTGTCGACGGCCTCGGCTACCCGGCCCGATCCCATCAGCGCGCGCAGACGCCGGTACTCCTCGGCATAATCACGCGCAGGTGTGGTCTCCCTCCGTGGCGTCACAGCCCTATCCTGCCACCGCCGAGCGGATATAGCTAGAGGTGGCTACCGCTTTCTCTGCACGTGCATCTGCCGATGCCGATGGCTCCGAAGCCGAGTCCTCGCCGGTCGCGGCCTTGACGGAACGGGACCGACGGTCGCCGGACCACGCGTGGTGCGCGACGGCGTTAAAGTGAGACCAGCCCGCCCAAGCTACCTGGAAGGTGTGGAGACCTTGTTCTCGAAACTCCGCGGCGAATTCGTCGACATCATCGAATGGCTCGACGACTCGCGAGACACCATGGTCTGGCGCTTCCCACGCTATAACAACGAGATCAAAATGGGCGCACGCTTGGTCGTGCGCGAGTCGCAGACGGCCGTGTTCATCAACGAGGGCCAGCTGGCCGACGTGTTCGGCCCCGGCACCTACACCTTGGAGACGCAGAACCTGCCGATCCTCTCGACCCTCAAAGGCTGGCGGCACGGATTCAACTCGCCGTTCAAGGCCGAGGTGTACTTCGTGACCTCCCGGCAGTTCACCGATTTCAAATGGGGCACCAAGAACCCCGTGCTGGTGCGCGACCCCGAGTTCGGCCCGGTGCGCATCCGCGCCTTCGGCGCCTACAGCGTCCGCGTGATCGACCCGGCCACGCTGCTGCGCGAGGCCGCCGGCACCGACGCCTTGTTCCGCACCGAGGAGATCGAGACCTGGCTGCGCGAGAAGGTCGCCGGAGCCTTCGCCCCCGCGATCGCCTCGGCCGGCGTGCCGGTGCTCGACATGGCGATCCACCAGGACCGCCTCGGCGAGCAGCTGCGCGGCAAGGTCGCCGAGCAGCTCACCGCGCTCGGACTGGACGTGCCCTCGTTCACCATCTCGAACATCTCCATGCCCAAGGAGGTCGAGGCGGCGATCGACAAGCGCACCTCGATGGGCGTGGTCGGGGACCTGGGCTCCTACACCCAGTTCCAGGCCGCGAACGCGCTCGAGGAGTCGGCCAAGCACGGCGGCGGCGCCTCCGAGGGCCTCGGCCTGGGCGCCGGCATGGCCATGGGCAACCAGATGGCCAACCAGATGAACCAGCGGCAACAGCAGCCCCAGCAGCAGCCGGCCGCGGCCCCGCCGCCGCTGCCGAACCAGGCCGAGTGGTACCTCGGCATCGGCGGGCGGCAGGCGGGGCCGTTCGACCAGGCCGCGCTCCGCCGGCAGGCCGCCTCCGGCGAACTGACCCGCGAGACCCTCGCCTGGAAGGCCGGCCAGGACTCCTGGAAGCCCGCCGGCGAGATCCCCGAACTGGCGAGCCTGTTCTCGTCCATGCCCCCGCCCCTGCCCCCGCAATAGGAGCCCGACGTGTCCGAACAGACCTCTGCCGGCCACCAGACCTACCCCTGTACGAGCTGCGGCGCCCAGCTCGAGTTCTCCCCCGGCGCCAGCGCCCTCACCTGCCCGTACTGCGGCACCGAGCAGCACATCGAGCTCGAACGGCGCCGCGTGGTCGAACGCGAGTGGGCGGCGCTGGCCGCCAAGCCCAGGCGCACCCGCGACCAGGTCGCGCCGAACCTGTTCGTGTGCACTCAGTGCGGCGCCCACACCGAGTCCGACGCCTGGTCGGACGTGTGCCAGTTCTGCGCCGCCCCGGTCGTGGTCGACGAGTTCAACCCCGACCTGGTGCCGCCCGAAGGAGTGCTGCCGTTCCAGATCGACCGGGCGGCGGCACGCCAGGCGCTGCGCGACTGGGTGCGCAGCCGCTGGTTCGCGCCGAACCGGTTCAAGCACGTCGACGAGGCCGAGTCGCTCAAATCGACGTATCTGCCGCACTGGACGTGGGACGCCGAGACCGAATCGCGGTACACCGGCCAGCGCGGCGTGCACTACTACGTGACCGACTCCAACGGGAACCGTCAGCGGCGCACCAGGTGGTCGCCGGTGCGCGGGCGGGTCGAGCGCTCGTTCGACGACGTGGTGGTGCCGGCGACCACGCACGTCTCGCACCGCTGGCTCGACGACCTGAGCGGGGACTGGCCGACCGGGCAGGCGCTGGCGTACCAGCCGGAGTTCCTGGCCGGCCATCATTCGCAGCGCTATGACATCGAGCCCGAGACGGGGCTGTCGATGGCGAAGCAGAAGATGGAGGCGCAGATCCATCGGGACGTGCGTCGTGACATCGGCGGCGACGAGCAGCGGGTCCACTCGATCGATACGACGTACTCGAATCTGCGTTACAAGCTGCTGCTGTTGCCGGTGTGGCTGGTGGTGTACCTGTTCGCGAACCGGTCGTGGCAGGTGCTGGTGAGCGGCCAGACCGGTCGGGTGACCGGCGAGCGGCCGTGGAGCCCGTGGAAGATCGCGTTCGCGGTGGCTTTGGGTCTGATCGTGGCGGCGGTCGTCTACTTCTTCGCGAATCGGTGAGCCGGGAGCCGTCGCCCCATGTGAGCCCTGTTCACTGGGTGTGGCGGCCGGGTATGTTCTATGGTGCCGGTAGCGCAACCCCGATGATCCGCCCCGCGTGTAGCCGGTAGAGGAACCGATGATCCCCTGGGAGTAGCAGCTGTGAGCGAGCCGATGAAGCACGCGGCGAAGGCCTCGTCGCCGTGGTGGGCGAAGGCCATGGTCGTCGTCGGTGCGTTGGTGATGGTCGTCGCCGGGGGCGGGGCGGTCGCCACGCAGGTGAGCGTCCATCTGGTCAACGACTCGGTGCGGACCGACGACCTCCTGGGCGACCAGCGCGTCGAGGCCGAGGACGACAACATCGAGGGCCCGCTGAACTTCCTGGTCCTGGGCACCGACGAGCGCGTCGGCGCGGCGGGGCTGGCCCGCACCGACGCCGACATCATCGTGCACGTCAACAAGGACCTGACCGAGATCAGCCTGATCTCGCTGCCTCGGGACCTGCTGGTGGAGATTCCCAGCTGCAATCCGTCGTGCGAGACGAAGCTGACCGAGGCGTTCGCCTCGCACGAGGACTGGGGTCTGGCGTTCCAGAACACCGCCGAGGCGGTCACGCATTTGACGGGGGTCCAGTTCGACGGCGGCGCTATCGCGAACTTCGAGGGCTTTCTGGATCTGGTCGAGGAGCTGGGGACGATCGAGCTGTGCCTGTGGCACGAGATCACCTCGATCCACACGTACCAGACCTATCCCGAGGGCTGCAACGACTACGACAAGGACGAGGCGCTCGACATCGTGCGCCAGCGTTACGTGTGGGACTGGCCGGAGGACTACGAGAACGGCACGTGGGGCGATTTCGGACGCCAGAAGATGCAGCAGCACGCGATCAAGCAGTTGCTGGTGGAGGCGAAGGCGCAGGGTTACCACAAGGACCCGACCAAGGCCGTGAGCCTGCTCAACAGTTTCGGTGAGGCGCTCACGATCGATTTGGGCCCGTACAAGCTGACCGACATGATCACGCAGATGGCCGACCTGGATCCGAATTCGATGATCTCGATCGGGGTGCCGTCGACGGCCGATGAGATCAACGGCACTTCCTACGTGGTCACTCACGAGGGCGAGGAGCAGATCGCGGCTCAGGCGCTGTACGAGGCGATCAACAACGACACCATCGGCGAGTGGATCTGCCAGTATCCGGAGTGGACCAGCGGCGACAAGGCGCCCGATTGCGGTGCGCCGACGGCCACGGCCAGTGAGACCGCGACGGCCGACGACACCGAAGCGGCGTCGGACTGAGCCGATCGGCGTGCGGATGCAACCTCCGACGGGACTCAGCGCGTTGAACATTACGTGAAACGTTTGCCCCGTAAGTTGGAGACCTGATGGCGGTGAAGCCGCATGCGCCTTGGTGGGCGCACGTGATGTTGTACGCCGGCGGATTGACGATGGTCGTGTCGGGAGGCGCGGCGGCGGTGGCCCAGTACGGGCTGACGACGGCCAACAACGCCGTCGAGGAGGAGAACTTCCTCGGTGAGCACCAGGCCGATCTGGACACCTCCGAGCCGGCGAAGCTGGAGGGCCCGCTGGACATCCTCGTGCTCGGCGTGGACGAGCAGGGCGGCACGACCCGCTCCGACACGATGATCATGGTGCACGTCAACAAGGACCTGACCGACGCGACGATGATCTCGCTGCCGCGCGATCTGTGGGTGGACATCCCCGACTGCGGCCCGGACTGGGGCGACAACCCCTGCACCTTCAAGATCAACCACGCCGCCTCGATCAGCGACGACTGGGAGGTCAGTCGCGCGAACGTGGTGTCGACGATCTACGACTTGACCGGCGTGCGGTTCCACATGGGGGCGACGGCGGACTTCGAGGGTTTCCTGGAACTGGTCGACTTGGTCGGGCAGATCGAGTTGTGCCCGCCGCACGAGATCACCTCGATCCACACCGACAAGACCTTCCCCGGCGAGTGCGCCTACTACGGCAAGGAGGACGCGCTCGATCTCGTCCGCCAGCGCAAGGGCTGGGGGAACTGGGAGTATCCGGAGGACTGGGAGAACGGCTGGGGCGGGGACTTCGGGCGCCAGAAGATGCAGCAGCAGGCGATCAAGTCGCTGCTCAAGGAGGCCAAGGCGCAGGGCTTCCACAAGGACCCGGGCAAGCTGACCGACCTGCTCGAAGGCTTCGGCAGCTCGCTGAGCCTCGACCTGCCGGACGGCCTGACCGTCGTCGACCTGGTGACGAACCTGCGGGATCTCTCGCCCGACGGCATCGACTCGATTCAGGTGCCCTCGACCGCCGGGCCGATCGATCACAATGGCAAGGAGCTCTCGGTCGTCCAGATCCACGCGGGCGAGCAGCAGATCGCGGCCGACGCGCTGTGGGAGGCCGTGCGCACCGACACGCTGGACCAGTGGATGCTCGAATACCCGGAATGGGTCAAATCAGGCACCTGAGACCAAACCAGGAAACCGTGTATGACCGAGGCGGGGCGGAGCCGGTCGGCTCCGCCCCGCCTCAACGTCTGTCAGGCAGTGCTCAACGGTTCTCCGAGTCGTCGTCCTGCCAGCGCTCCTTGGCGTCGTGGGCGGTCCCGGCGGCCTTGTCCTTGAGGTCTCTGCCGGCTTCCTTGGCCTCGCCCTCCAGCTGGTCGCGCTTGCCGGAGTTCTTCAGGTCCTCGTCGTCGGCGGCCTCGCCCATGCGCTCTTTGGCTTTGCCGAACGCCTGCTGGGCCTTGTCCTTGGCCTTGTCCATGGCACCCATCTGCTCATCCTCCTTCGAATGACGATGATCTGGACCGGGTGTACCCGCAGGGGCCGGGCTCATGCCTCGGCGGCGGCCGGCGTCTGGAGTCGGACCCATGCTCACGGTGTGCGCATGGTCGATGACGACTGGTTCGCTCGCTCGTAACGATCGTGCGCGACAGGGCTCGGCTGGTGCGGATTCGCGAGGATTCGCGTACTATTCCGCAGCGCGCAGGTTTACCGACCGGTAACCCGAGTCAGGCATCCACGACCACGGAGAGGTGATCGGAATGCGCACCCCCGCAAGGAAAGCGACCGTCGCCGCCGTGACGGCGGCGGCGACGTTCGGTCTCGCCGCCTGCAGTACGCCCGGCGAGGAGGGGACCCCCGGCGTCACCGACGAGGCTGTGATCATCGGCACGCACCAGCCGCTGACCGGCTCGGCCGCGGCCGGCTACTCCACCATCTCCGCCGCCACCAGCGCCTACTTCGAGTACGTCAACGACAACGGCGGCATCCACGGCCGCAGCATCGAGTACATCGTCAAAGACGACGCGTACGACCCCTTCCAGACGCAGGACGCGGTCCGCGAGCTGGTGAGCGAGGACGAGGTCTTCGCCGTCGTCAACGGCCTGGGCACTCCCACGCACGCCTCGGTGCTGGACTATCTCGACCAGCAGAACGTCCCGGACCTGTTCGTCTCCTCGGGGTCGCTGACGTGGAACCAGCCGGGCGCGTATCCGAACACGTTCGGCTTCAACGCCGACTACGTGACCGAGGGCGCGGCCTTGGCTCAATACGCGGTCGACCAGCACCCGGGCGCGAAGACCTGCGTGCTGGGACAGCAGGACGACTACGGCGAGGGCATCCTCGAGGGCGTCGAGACGGTCGTCGGCGGCAACGCCATCACCGAGATCCAGTTCTACCTGACCTCGAGCCAGGACCTGAGCCTGCAGATCGGCAAGATGATGCAGGCCGAGTGCGAGGTCAACATCCTCGGCACCATCAACGGCTTCACCGCGCTGGCGGTCGGCACGGCCGCGCAGATGGAGTGGTTCCCGCAGTGGTACGTCTCCTCGCCCGGCGGGGACTACCCCACCCTCGTCGGCTACATGGGCGAGGAGATGGCCCCGCTCCTGGAGGGCCTGGTGAGCGTCAACTACCTGCCGTTCAGCCCCGACAGCGAATGGTCGAAGCTGTTCCGGCAGATCAACGAGGACTACAACGACGGCGCGCCGTTCACCGGCAACACCGTGCTGGGCATGAGCGTCGGCTACCTGTTCTCCGAGGCCCTCGCCGCCGCCGGCGAGGACCCCACCCGCGAGTCGCTGCTCGAAGCCGTCGAATCCGGTCGACTGCTCGGCAACGGCATCGTGCCGCTGACGTACAGCGACCGCGACCACGCCGGGTACCGCACCGTCGGCATCGCGGTGGTCCAGGGCGGCGAGCAGGACTACGTCAACGCGACCTACAGCGTCGCCGCCGGCCAGGTGACGCCGGTCGAGGCCGACCCGGTGCCGCTGAAGAACGAGGGCATCCCCAGCTCGTGAGGCCGCGCGCGTGTCGGTGGTCGGCTGCGCGGGCGTTTCGCCTCGAGAACCTCCCCGCCGCCCGTTTGTCCCGGCGTGAGAGTATTTCAGTGTGCATGTGGGCTTGGTGCCGTTCCGGCTGCTGCGCGCGGGCGTCTTCGGCGTCGCGTCGGTGGCCGTATCGGCGCTGCTCCACGTTGTCGCCGGCGGGCACCTGCACCGCGGACCGGAGACGATGGCGGCCATCGGTGCGCTCAGCGCGCTCGCGTTCGTCGTCGGACGACGGCAGCGGGGCCTTCCGGTCATCGTCGTCTGCTGCGCGGTCGCCCAAGTGCTGCTGCACTTCCTGTTCAACCTGCCGTCCTTCGCAGTGCTCGCCGTCCATCCGGGACATCTGCTGCCCTCACCGGGCATGATCCTGGTCCACCTGGCGGCCATCGCGGTGACGGCGGTGTGGCTCCACCGCAGCGAAACGGCGCTCGCGGTC
Source organism: Glycomyces halotolerans (assembly GCF_054779575.1). Classification (NCBI taxonomy): domain Bacteria; kingdom Bacillati; phylum Actinomycetota; class Actinomycetes; order Glycomycetales; family Glycomycetaceae; genus Glycomyces; species Glycomyces halotolerans. The sequence continues at coordinate 9,669 of NZ_BAAGXZ010000010.1, read as the reverse complement.
TTCCTCGACCTGCTGTCCGCCGCGTTCGCGGCCCTGGTGCTCCCGCTGCGCCTCGGCGCCCCGCGACCGAGGCCGCGCCGGGCCGCTCGACCGCCGTGGCGGGACCTGCCCGGCCCTCACTCCGCGGCGCTGGCCGCGATCCATCCGCTGCGCGGTCCTCCCGCGTTCGCTGCGGCCTCCCTCTGAACCCGGCCGTCGGCCGGGCACTGCAGCCGAACTCGATCTTATATCGATAAATTTCGATATATGAGATTATGGGAGCGCGGCCACCAATGTCTCGACGGTGTTCCGGCTCCCGCCAGCACGGGCCCACGCGGCCCATCACCTTCTCCCGAGAACAAGGAATCACCATGCACCGCACCACCAAACGCCTCCTCGCCCGAACCGCCGTCGTCGGCCTCGCCGCCGCCGCGGCGGTCGCCGGCATGTCCGCTCCGGCCTCCGCCCACGCCACCGTCAAGACCGACAACGCCGTCGCCGGAACGTACACGGTCCTGACCTTCAGCATCGGCCACGGCTGCGAGGACCAACCGACCACCGAAGTCGCCATCCAGATCCCCGAACCGATCCTGTCGGTGTCGCCGACCGTCAACGCCGGCTGGGAGATCGAGAAAGTCGACACGACCCTGGACGAGCCGGTCACCGACAGCCACGGCAACGAGGTCACCGAACGGGTCGGCCAAGTCGTCTACACCGCGATCGACCCGCTGCCCGACGGCTACCGCGACACGTTCGAGCTCTCGCTGCGCCTGCCCGAGGAGACCGCCGGTCAGACGCTCTACTTCCCGGTCGTCCAGACCTGCCCGGAAGGCGAGCACGCCTGGATCCAGATCGCCGAAGAGGGACAGGACCCCGACGAACTCGACGAGCCTGCGCCGTTCATCGAGGTGACGGCCGCCGACGCGGCCGCAGACGCAGGCGAGGCCGCGGCCGAACCGGCCGCCGACACCGCCGAAGCGGAAGCACCGTCGACCGGGGCGCTCACGTATGTCGCGCTCGCCTTGGGCGCTGCGGGCGTGCTGCTCGGCGCCGTCGGACTGCTCCGAGGACGCCGGTCGTCGTGATCGCGCACCGCGAACCCCGCCGGGGGCGAGCAGCGCCGGTTCTCGAGGCGCTGCTCGCCCTGGCGGCGGTGCTGCTGACGCTGCTGCCGGCCTCGGCCGCGCAGGCGCACGCGTCACTGCTGGGCACCGACCCCGAGAACGGCGCCGTGCTCGACCAGGCGCCGAGCGAGGTCACACTGCGGTTCAACGAGACCGTCCAGCCGGTGGCCGAGGCGATGCGGCTGGTGGACCAAGACGGCCGCGACCATCCGGTCGAAGCGACCGCCACCGACCACGACGTGGTCGTCGCCGTGCCACCGGACCTGGCCGACGGGCAGTACGCCCTGAGTTGGCGGGTGATCTCGAGCGACGCCCACCCGATCGCCGGCGTGGTCGCCTTCGCGGTCGGAGCCGGCGCGGCGGCACCGGAACCGGCCGGGCGGCAAGAGCACGATGAGAGCGACCGGACCGCGCTCATGGCCGTCGGCGCCCTTCACTACCTGGGCCTGCTGGTGTTCGCCGGTTTCCTGTTCTTCAAGGTCGTCATCGCTCGCGGCCTGTGGCCCGGGCGAGAGCGGCACCGGATCCTGCGCGCCTCGGGCGCGATCGCGATCATCGCCGCCGCAGCGGCCGTCCCGCTCGACGCGCTCGCGCTATCGGGCCTGCCACTGAGCCGGATCGCCGACGTCGGCGCATGGAGCCCCGCCGTTCAGGCGAAGACGGCCGCGATCATGGCGCTCACATCGATAGGGGTCGGCGCGGCCTACTGGTGCTTCACCCGCGGTCGAAGCACTTGGACGGCCTCGGTGGCGCTCGTGTCGGCGGCGGTGGCGACCGCCGCGCCGGTCCTCGTAGGACATTCCATGCTGTTCGGCCCGCGCTGGCTCATGGCCGGAGCCGACGTGGTGCACCTGTCCACCGCCGCGGTCTGGACCGGCGGGCTGGTCGGCCTGGTCGTGCTGCTGCGCCGGGCCCGACACGGAGACGAGGGCGCCGATGCGACCGGTCCGGCGACGGTCGTGGCCAGGTTCTCGGCATGGGCCGGATTCACCGTGGCCCTGCTGGGGGCGAGCGGCGTGGCCATGGCCGTGCTGATCCACCGCGAATGGGAAGGCTTCTTCGAATCGGACCACGGCCGGCTGCTGCTGGTCAAACTCGGCTTGGTCGCGATGGCGATCGCTTTGGCGGCCTGGAACCGGTTCCGGCTGGTACCGTCGATCCGTCGCGATTCGGGCCGCCGAGACGGACTGCGGCGGCTCAGCCGCGTCCTGATCGCCGAGGCCGCCGCCGTGGCACTGGCGATCGGAGTGACCGCGACGCTGGTGCACCTCGACCCCGGCGCCCCAGTGCCGGCGACGCGAGCGGCGACCGTCACCGAGCGGCACGACCTCGGGAACGGCGAACTGCGAGCGGTCCTGTCACCGGCGACGACCGGGAGCAACACCCTCGCCTTCGAACTGGTCGACCACGAGGGGCTGCCCATGGAGCCGCTGGAGGACCCGATCGTAGAGGCGTCCCTTCCCGAACAGGACTTCGGACCGATCACGGCTGAGACGGCCGTCGATCCGGGCGGCGGATACGAGACCGAACTGGACCTGCCGCTGCCGGGCCGCTGGGAGATCGAGATCCACGTCCGCGTCTCGGAGTTCGAACACCGCACCGCCACCATCACCGCCGACATCGCTTGAGCGGGTCAGGAGTCGCCATTCGCCGCCATAGAGGTCGACAGTGCCGCATGGACCTGGGACGAGTAGATCGAGCCAAAATCCGCACGAACCAGGAGCGGCCCGGCCCGATCGGCGTGCGGCGATGAATCCCGAGGCCCCGCGTCGTCGTAACCGGGAGAGGCACTCCGATCGAGACGAGGCACACCAATGACCGACGCCATCATCGACTTCAGCACCGTCACCGCCCGGTTCTCGGCACTGCTCGACGGCATCGACGACGAGCAGCTGTCCGGCCCCACGCCGTGCGAGGACTACACGGTCGGCGGGATGCTGACCCATGCGATCGGGTTCGCCACCGCGTTCACCGGCGCGGCGAAGAAAGAACGCGGACCGCACACCGATACCCCGCCGTCGCCGACGACGGCGGTCGATCCGCGCTGGCGATCGGTGCTGGAGGAGCGGCTGGCCGCGCTGGCCGAGGCATGGAGGGCACCGGAGGCCTGGGTCGGCGAGGCGACGGCCGGCGGGGTGACCATGCCCGCCGAGGTCGCCGGCATGGTCGCCCTCAACGAGGTCGCCATACACGGCTGGGACCTGGCCCGTTCCACCGGCCAGGGATTCGACATCCCCGCCGACGTCGTCGACGCGCTGCTGGAGTTCAACGGTCACGATGCCGACGACCAGGCCGCCCGCGAGGGCGTCTTCGGCCCCGTCGTCCCGGTCCCGGACGACGCTTCACCGCAGGAGCGGCTCATCGGCATCACCGGCCGCGACCCCGCCTGGCGCCCTTAGACCCGTTCCGGTTCCCCGCGCGCTCGGAGGACCGCTTCCGTGCGACGGACTTCCCCGAACCGTTTCAGCCCTCGCCTCGTACATCAGGGCCGAGTGATTTCGCGGTGCGGGTCGGGGGCTCCGTCCGTCGAGGCGGCATTTCCCGTCACCGGTGGCGCCGTTCCACTTCGCCGGCGACCTGGCGGAAGGCGTCGAGGACCTGCTGCACCGCCAGCCGCTCGGCCTTGTCGGGGCGCACCATCGCCGAGATGTGCCTCCTCGAGGGGATGCCGGTGAGCTCGCGCAGGACGAGTCCGCCGCCGGTCGGGGTGGTGAACCGCGGGAGGACGGCGATCCTGCGGCTTCGCGCCACCAGGGACTCGACGAGTCGGTTGTCGCGGAGCCGTTGCGCCACGGCCATTTCGACACCGGTGAACCGCTCGATCGACTCGATCACGGAGTTGAACGGGTAACCGTGCGGCACGCCGATCCATTCCCAGGCGGCCAAATCCTCGGGGCGCACGGCGTCCTGGGCCGCCAGCGGGTGGTCGGCCGCCATGGCGATGTCGAGCGGTTCGAGCGCCAGGGGGACGACCGTGAGGGTTCCGGCGCCGGCAGGGCGCGCAGTGGTGAAGCTGTGGGCGATCACGATGTCGTGGTCCACGGCCAGTTCCGCGAATCCGGCTTCGGCGATGTCGGCGTCACCGCACTGCAGTGTGATCGCGGTCGGTTCGAGGCGTCGCATCACGTCGGCGAACAGGAACGTCGCGGCGCTGGGCAGGGCGGCGACGCTGACGGTGCCGGAGGGTTCGCCGCGGAACCGGTCCCACCGGGCCTGGATCTGCTCGACGACCGTCGCGATCTCCTCCCCGCCTTCGGCCAGCAGCCGGCCCGCCTCGGTCAGGCGAAGCCCGCGGCCCGACGGCTCCACCAGGGCCATGCCGAACTCGCGTCCGGCCGCCTTGAGCTGCTGCGAGACCGCCGATGGCGTCCGATGCGTCGCCCGGGACACCGCGGTGACGCTGCCGCGCAGGGCCAGCTCGCGGAGCAGTTCGAGGTGCCGCACGTCCATGTAGCGATGCTACATAGTGCATTTAGTATTTTTCAATTGTGCTTTAGGATCCGAGCGCTCATGATGAGCCCATGCCATTCCGTCACGTGCTGCTCGCCATGGCCGTCGCTCTCATGTGGGGCCTCAACTTCATCGCCATCGACGCCTCGCTCCAGCACTTCCCGCCGATGTTCCTGGTCGCGTTCCGCTTCGCTCTGATCGCCGTCCCGACGATACTGCTGGTCCCCCGCCCCGACGTGCCGCTGCGCTGGCTGATCGGCTACGGGCTCGGTTTCGGCACCGTCCAGTTCATGTTCCTGTACTGGGGCATGGCCGCCGGGATGCCGGCCGGCCTGGCCTCCCTGGTCCTCCAGGCATCCGGGCCGTTCACCATGCTGCTGGGCGCGACGTTCCTGCGCGAGCGGGTGAGCGGCCGCCAGCTCTTCGGCATCCTGATCGCGCTCGGCGGCTTCGCTCTGGTCGGCTGGCAGCGGGCCGAACACGCCAGCGCCATCCCGTTCCTGCTGACGCTCGCGGGTGCCCTCGGTTGGGCGATCGGCAACATCTGCAACCGGCAGGCGAAGGCGGCCAACCCGTTTCATCTGACGCTGTGGATGGCGGTGGTGCCGCCGCTGCCGATGCTGGTGCTGGCGTTCGCGGTGGAGGGGCCGTCGCGTATCGCCGAGTCGCTGACCGGTTGGGGGCAGCCGGATGCGCTGATCGCTCTGGTCGGTCTGCTCTACACGGTCGTGATCGCCACCGTATTGGGTTCGGGGGTGTGGACGTGGCTGATGGCGCGCCATCGGGCGGGAGTGGTGGCCCCGTTCTCCATGCTGGTGCCGGTCGCGGGGATGACCGCGGCGTGGCTGCTGCTGGGTGAGACGGTCACGGCCCTCGAGGCGTTGGGCGGCGTCCTGGTCGTCGGCGGCGTGCTGCTCGGCAGCGGACGCTTCAGGGGCGCGCCCGAATACCGGGTTCGGAGGGTGAAGCCGCAGCCGGCCGTGGCCGGCCACGCCAAGCTCAAGCCCGGCCGAGACGCCGCTGCAGGATCGCCTGCTCGGCCGGGTTCGCGGTGAGCGCGAGCGCGCACGCGGCGGTGGGGCCGGTGGGTCGCCACCGCCCAACCGCGCCCGAACGGGCCGAGTGCCTTGGCGGCGCCTCCCGCACCACCAGCGTCGGCGTGACGCGGCGGTAGTCGTCGGGAATGGGTCGGGCCTTGCTGTGCGAGGTCATCGTCTCCCTCCTCGTGTCGAATGGCCGCTACCCGATTGACGATCGGGGAACCGCCGAATACGGCGACCCGCGCGGAAAATCGGGGGTGACCGGGCTCATGTCGGTTGTTCGCGGTCGGGGTTTGACCCTGACGCGGCCGGAGGCTTGAGGATGGGGTCATGAGCGAATTCACCAGCCCCGTGCCCGTGCCCGGACCCGACGCGGTCGCCCCCGAGGTCTACCGCGAGTTCTACGGCATGCCGATGTTCGTCAGCCTTCCCACCGATGATTTCGCGGCGTCGATGGATTTCTGGATCCGCGGATTCGGCTTCATCGACCTGTTCTCGATACCGGAGCAGGTGGCCCATCTGCGGCGCTGGGCGTTCCAGGACGTCCTCTTGGTGCCGGGGGAACGGTCCGACGAGGTTCCGGCGATGAGCGTCAGCTTCGCGTGCGTCGCGAACGAGATCGACCGGATCGCCGCCCGCTGCGAGGAACTGGTCCCCGGGTGCACGACCGGACCGGCGGAGACGCCGTGGAACACCGTCGACGTTGCGGTCATCACGCCTGAACGGACTCGGGTCGTGATGACCGCCGGACTGCGGCTCGATCCGCGCAGCGAGAAGGCCGCCCGGATGCGGGAGATGGGCCTGGACTTCATCGACGGATGAGGATCCGGCAGGACAATGGCTCCATGACCAGCGATGCCCGTGCGACCGACGGCGGTCTCACGGTGGGCCGGGCGGCAGCGCTCGTCGGAGTCAGCGTGAAGACCCTGCACCACTGGGACGCGATCGGTCTCGTGTGCCCGAGCAGTCGCACCTGGGCGGGGTACCGGGTGTATTCGAGCGGCGATGTCGCCCGGATCCACCGGGTGCTGGTGTACCGGGAGCTGGGGTTCCCGCTCGCCGAGATCGGACGGATCCTCGACGACCCCGACACCGATGCGCGCCGGCATCTGCGTCGACAGCGATCGCAGCTGCTGGAGCGCATCGACCGCCTGCGGGACATGGTCGGGGCGGTCGACCGCATGTTGGAGGCGTCGGCCCGCGGGATCCGGCTGACTCCGCAAGAGCAGGTCGCGATCTTCGGCGACGACTGGCAGCCGGCCCGGGTCGAGGAGGCGGAGGAGCGCTGGGGCGACACCGAGCAGTGGCGGCAGTACGCCGAACGGGCCGCCGAGATGACGCCGCAGGATTGGAAAGCGGTCGCGGCCGATACGGAAGCGCTGCTGGCCGACCTCGCCGCCGCCAAGCGTGCCGGTGTCGTACCCGGAACTGGGGAAGCGAACGCTCTCGCCGAGCGGCACCGCGCGCAGATCTCGACGTACTTCGACTGCACGCACTCGATGCACGCCTGCCTGGCCCGGAAGTACGTCGCCGAGTCCGGGTTCACCGAGTACTACGACGCGGTCGCACCGGGTCTGACCGTCTGGCTGCGCGATGCGATCTTCGCGAACGCCCGGAGGCACGGCGTCGACCCCGAGGCCGCGACCTGGGAGTGAGGAGTCCCCGTCACCGGGTCTGCCGACGACATGACATGGCCGGCCCGTCCGTTTCGTTCGGACGGGCCGGCCGTGTTCCTGCCGGATCCGGCTGCGAGTCGGAGCGTTACAGGGACACCTCGCTGCCGCCGATGGTCACCACCAGGCGGCCGTCAGAGGCGAAGTACCAGTTGAGCGAACCGGAGTACTGCGAGCATCGAGATCCGTTCGAGCCGGACCACCACTGGTTCCCGCCGGCGTCGTTGCCGATGATCCGGTCGTTCGACCCGCTGTCGCACGAGGTGTTGTTCCGGAACGTCGACGTGCCGCCGTCGAAGTTGTAGTTGCGCTCTTCGCTGCCGATGCTCAGGTTGTTCTCGACCGTCATCGAGCCGAGGTTGCGGTTGTAGGTGAAACCGTGCTTGCCGTTGTCGTACGCGATGTTGCCCACGATGGTGTGGTCGACGCCGATGTCCTCACCGCCGAGCTTGAACCCGTTGCGGTCACCGCTGGAGTTCACGGTGCCGTCGGAGAGCGAGCCGTTGCCGAACGAGAGCGAGTCCTCGATGGTCACCGCGCCGATCGGGCCGGTGTCGGACTTGGTGTACAGGTCGTAGCCGTCGTCGATGTTGTTGTAGGCCACGGTGTAGCGGAACACGTTCCCTTCCCCGACGGTGAGCTTCGGGGCGAACCCGTCGGCGTCCTCGCCGTCGGAGTCGGCGTTGTCGTGTGAGACCGAGGACACGATCAGGTTGTTCGACGGCCACGTCTCGCGCGGCGCTCCGGCGGTGTACCGCGACAACTGGAGTCCGGTGTCGTGGTTGTACCGCGTGGTCACCCGCTCGATGATGTTGTTGTCACCGCCGAGCAGGATGCCGTTGTCGCCGGCGTGCTCGACGATGATGCCGTTGATGTGCCACCAGTCGCCGCCGATCGCGAGGCCCCGGTTGGAGGAGTCCTCGCTCTGGGCGGAGAAGTTCAGCACCGGCGTCTCACCGGGGTAGGCGAACAGCTCGTTGCGGTCGCCCGAGAGACCGTCGTTCCCCGGCTCGATGTGGACGGTGTCGCTGAGGTGGTAGGTCCCGCCGCGCATGTAGATCGCCCCGCCGGGCTCGATCCGGTCGATCGCCGAGGTGAGCGTCGTGGGATCGGACTCGGTGCCGGAGGCGCTGTCGCTGCCGCCGGGGGCCACGAAGAACTCGTCGCCCGAAGGCGGCGGCGTGTCGCCGCCTCCGTCGTCGCCGCCGCCGTCGCCCGGGCCGCCGATCGAGGAGTCGAGGTAGTCGATGTTCGGCAGGCCCGCCGAGCCGGTGGCGACCAGCTGGATCGTGTTGTTCCCGGCGCCGAGCTGCACGGTGGTGGTCTCGGTCGACCAGCCGGTCCAGGCGCCGGTCGGCCCGAACGAGAGCGAGGCCGCCGTGGAGCCGTTGACGACCAGGTCCGCGCTGCGGCCGCTCGACGTGCCGTTGGCGTACCCGACGGTCAGTGTCGCCTGGCCGCCGCTGCCGGCGTCGAGGGTGAATCCGGCGGTCACGCCGGAGGTGTTCTCGGTGTTGCAGAAGCCGCTGCCGGAGTAGCCGGCGTGCTCGCTCTCGATCGCACCGTCGCAGGTCGCCGACGACGAGGACTCGGCTTCGATGCGCACCGAACCGGAACCGCTGCCGTCGCCGTCATCGCTGCCATCGTCGCCGTCGCCGCCGTCGTTCGGCGGGGAGCCGGCGTAGGTCTCGAATTCGGCGACCCTCGGGGTGCCGCTCGAGCTGGTGATGTGGAAGCTGATCTTGCGGAGCGTGGTCGGCGAGAAGCTGATGACGCCCGCGCCGCTGCCGGTGGCCAGGACGGTCCCGGCGTCGTGGTCGACGAGCTCCCAGGAGCCGATGTTGCCTTCGGCGCCCGCCGCCTCGCGGATGTTGACCGAGGCGATCGTGGGATCGGAGTCCCACTTGACCGAGATGCGGCCGGTCGAGCCGGACGGCGACCAGTAGGTGCCCATGTCGCCGTCGACCACGTTGCCGTAACTGGTGCCGCTGGCCTTGCTCGAACCGTCGGCGCCGGCCCCGATGCTCAGGTTGGTGCCGTCCGGAGGCTCGGTCGGGTCCGGGTCGGTCGGGTCCGGGTCGGTCGGGTCCGGGTCGGTCGGGTCCGGGTCGGTCGGGTCGGGGTCGGTCGGGTCGGTCGGGTCCGGGGAAGGCGTCTGCGACTCGCAGTTGCCGTCCGACACCCGCATGCCGGTGCCGGCTCCGGCGGTCTGGTCGACGACCTGCGGTACGCAGCCGGCGTCGTCGAGGTCGAAGGAGTAGGGGATGTCGACCGAGGTCGTGGACTGCGGGTTCGGGCCGGCCGGGTGGTTGTCGCTGCCGTCGCTCGACCAGGTCACGTTGTCGTAGATATTGCCGGTCACCTCCCAGTAGCCCATGTCGTCGGTGTAGAAGGTGCCCAGCA